>JALWEL010000024.1 GCA_027014065.1 DHVE2 group archaeon | reverse complement strand
AATCGAATGGCCACATACAATAGGAAAACGGCGGTGAATAGCATCAGGAGCTTCCCGCTTATGAATGCGGTTAGGTATGCACCCAACATGGAGCCGGGAATCATGGTTATAAGGAGAAGCCATACGGTTTTCCACTCTATGAGCTTCGCTTTTTCGTATTTCCACACACCGATGGAAGAAGAAACTAAGGTCATCGGGAGCGGGCTTCCTAAGGCCAATAGGGGAGGGACGTCAAAGAGAATGCGGAGAAATGGGGTGCTTATTGAACTACCTCCGAATCCGAATAATCCGGAGAGGAATCCGATCAACACGCCCAGCAACACCATGAAAATCGCGGTAATTGTATCCACATAGGGGGAGAACGAACGATGATTAAAATACTTCCTCTTAAAGTTTCCTTTAGAAAATTTAAAAAATCTTTAACGCATGCAAGCGTGAATGAAAAAAGAAAATGTGATAATAGCCGGAGTTGCGATAATTGCAATCGTTCTTATTTCTCTGTTTTACTATCTTCCTCAAGGCTCCGAGTTTGAAAAAGGAACTGCGGAGGTGATAATCTCCCTAAATTTCGGGGCAAAGATTCTTTTGAAGAAGGAGGTGAATAGCGGGGAGAGCGCGCTGGATGCTCTTAAATCCGTGGCGAACGTATCCACCTCTTACGGCGGGAGCTTTGTCAGTGGAATAAACGGAATATACGGTGATGAAAACAAAAAAATCGCGTGGTTTTACTATATAAACGGAATGCTGGCCAATGTTGGAGCATCCAAGTACGTTCTTCACACGGGGGACGTGATGCGCTGGGATTACCACCCGTGGGGGAATGGCCTCGTTACTTACGGGGAACTGGCGGATTTTCCCGAGCCCTTCAGACACGGATACGGTGGAAAGGTGAGAAAAACCCTCATTCTCTTCGATTCGGAATTCGAAAATGAAGCGGAGAAATTGCGCGATTATCTGGGGAAATTCGTTAGTGTTGAACTCGTGAAAGATGGGAAAATAAACGAATACGCAAAGGAGAACGATAATTTGATTGTCATAGGGAACAACAACTCCGTGGCCAAGGAGCTAAATGAGATGCACGAAAAGTTAGGCTTCTACTATTATTTGAAAAATGGAAAAGTCTTTGATTGGAACGGGAAAGAATACGTGGGGGGATTCGGAGAACTTGCGCAGTCGCCTTACAACCTAAAGGGGAATTGGGCATGCGAGAACTCGGTTCTTCTTATAGCAGGGAATGGGGTTTACATTGGGAAAGTGGTGGACGATATACTTAATGGAAACACCGGAGAATTCTGGATATTCGAAGGTGAAGAGCTATGAGAATCAACGCTATGGTTGTTTTCATTTGGTTGATTTTAATCGTGTTTGCCTCCCTCATTTTCAACTCTCTTCTCTTTCTATCTCTTTTGTTTCTTTCTTCCCTCGTTCCTTCCCTGTTCTTGGACTTTAAGAAATACGCGAAATACATGCTTTACTCTCTCTTCGCCGTGCTTTTCATCTTCGTTTTCAACACCATTCTGATGGGCTTTTCTTCTCTCTTATTCTCCACCACAATGAGCCTGCGGCTTCTTTCAATAACCTCTGCGTTTGCTATTTTCTCGCTAACCGTTGATTTCGAGCACATGATTTTACTTCTAGAAAAATTGAAATTTCCGCAAAAATCAGTTGTTTCCCTCTCCTTATCTCTCAGATTTTTCCCAGTGGCAATTAACGATGCAGAACGCATAAAAGAAGCGATGATTGCCCGGGGTGTGCATTTCGAAAAAAAGAAAATGAAAGAGAGAAT
>JALWEL010000023.1 GCA_027014065.1 DHVE2 group archaeon | reverse complement strand
CACTTGGAGGAGAGAAAAGAAGAATTGGAAGACGCGAAAAAAATGCTCTTCGCTCTGGGAGAATTTTCGAAGTTGGGCGGGCGAGAGATGATTGATGCCATTAAGCTGCTAATGGAGAACATGGATAATTTGGACAATGAGAGAAAGGAAAAGATAGGAAAGGTTCTTCGGGAATCCGCGAGGAGAATAAAGATGTTAGTGGAGTACGGTGAGTTCAATGAATGATAAAATAAACAAAAATGTGAAGATGCTTCTTGGAGATCCGAAAAAGGCGATTTTAAAACTCGCAATACCCATAATAATCGGCGGCGCGGTGCAAACGCTTTACAACTTCGTGGACGGAATATGGGTCTCGGGGCTCGGGCAGGACTCCCTCGCGGCGGTGGGTATATTCATGCCCTTCATGCTCATCCTCTCTGCTTTGGCCATGGGAATCGGAGTGGGTGGTAGTTCCGCTATTTCCCGCGCAATAGGCGCGAAAGATAGAAAAAGGGCCGGAAACATAGGGGACCACACAATCATAGTGGGTGTTTTGATTGGCACCATAGCAGGATTCTCCATTTTTCCGTTTCTAAATTACATATTCCTCACCATGGGCGCAAGTCCAACTACGGCCATGCTCGCAACCCAGTACGGCCAAATAATAATCTTAGGCTCACCTTTTCTCTTTCTTTCCAGCTTGGGTAACGCAATTCTACGGGGAGAAGGGGACACGAAGCGCGCAATGTACGTTATGATTATCAGCTCGATACTGAATATAATTCTGGACCCCATATTCATTTACACGCTCAACATGGGCGTGGTGGGTGCGGCCATAGCAACGGTTATCTCCATTATTCTTTCGGCTACGGTGATTATGTACTGGCTAATCGTAAAGAAGGATACGTACGTGCAGCTACGCCTGAGATACTTCAAAATGAAAAAGGATATAATAATGGAGATTTTCAAAGTCGGATTGCCTTCCTCTCTGTCGCAGATTTCCATGTCCTTCACTATGATCGTGCTCAACACCATCGTAATCATGGCCGGCGGAGATTACGGCATGGCCGTTTTCTCCGGAGGGTGGAGAATAGT
The DNA here is from genome assembly GCA_027014065.1 of DHVE2 group archaeon. Taxonomy (GTDB): domain Archaea; phylum Thermoplasmatota; class Thermoplasmata; order Thermoplasmatales; family Aciduliprofundaceae; genus JAADDK01. The sequence continues at coordinate 725 of JALWEL010000023.1, read as the reverse complement.
GATGCTTGCAATCGTTCCACTAATGGGATTTGCCGCCGCGGTAACCGCAGTCACGGGCGCTGCCTACGGAGCAAAAAACATAGAAAATCTGAAAACGGGATACTATTACGCCATCAAAATAGGAACCTTAGTGGGATTGATTACCGGCGTGATTATCGGCGTGTTCGCTCCACAATTCACGTACCTTTTCACATACTCATCTAACTCCGCGCATCTCGCACCGGGTATAATTGAATTCTTGCGTTACATCGTTCTCTACTTCCCCGGCGTGGCCTCGGGAATGCTCACATCGAGCATGTTTCGAGGAATTGGAAAGGGAAATTATTCCCTCGCCCAAACAATATTAAGAACGCTGGTTCTCCAAATTCTCTTCGCGTATTTCATGGGCATTTATCTCAACTTAGGACTTCCCGGAATCTGGATTGGAATCGTAGCAGCAAACTGGACCGCTTCAATATTCGCGTTTTTCTGGGGGCGCGCGGTGGTGAGAAATTTGGAGAAGAAATGGAGCTCAGAGGCGATAAACTAAAACATCGGGAACGCTGAAATCCACAACGCTCTGGAATCCGAGAGCTTGAAGAGTTTTCAATAATTTTTTTTCTTCTTCGGGCACCATTGTGGCCACATGCTCTTTGCCCATTTTCTCTGCGTAATAGCTCATTGCCTTCACAATCTTGCGGAGCGCTTCTTCCTCCGGATTGAGAGGGAAGAAAGACGGCTCGGTG
>JALWEL010000022.1 GCA_027014065.1 DHVE2 group archaeon | reverse complement strand
AATAAGTATCGGCGCTCGCAGATGTTCCCATGTAAGATGCTTCCATATGCATATGGTACCACGGCAGTGCCAGTGTCACTCCTATCAAAATCACTGCTATTATAGCCATTACGGCTCCAACCATTGCTTTCTTTTCCATATTTTATTCCTCCTTGGGCTTTTAACCCGAACAAAAGATATATCTTACATATATTTAAATTTTTCTTCGAATTTGTTAAAAACGCAATCCGAGTCAATCTGAATAATTTTATAATCAAACTATTCGATCCTTATTTTTATCTCCACCTCTTTTGGTTCTTTAACTCCTTTGAATGATGATAATAATCCCAAAATAGTATTCATTGCGACATCCTGAGCAAATCTGCCCATGTAGATATCCTTTCCGTTCACTTTCACCGATATCATTGCGTTGGGATTCCAGTACCTGCAGTTCTCGAATTCATCCTCACCCCGATATATCGCACGGGCCATCTCCTCGCAATTTCTATGCCCGCATTCACCGCAGTTGAAGTTTGGCAATTTCTTCAGGATTCTCTCGATGGCAAGCTGTTCCTCTATATACCCAATGATTTCTCTCACACCGGTTTCTCTAAACACGCAGTTCTCACATTCTTCTTTACCCAGGCAGACCTTGGGCAGAAACTTCTCCTTCTTAAACCCTTCCACTAAAATCACATCGTAATCAAGAGATTTCAGAACGGAAAACAGGGATTGTGTATTCTGAACCCTCACAATTTCATTTCCAACGAGGACAACTTCGTCCGCACCAGCATTCTTGAATCTCCAGCTGTCTTTTCCCTGGAGATCTATACCATGGGGCGTGTGTTTCACAACAGCGATTTTGTGCTTTCCCTTCATTTTTTGCACTATTTCCTCTATCAATTTTGTCTTTCCTGAATTGGAAGGGCCACAAAATCCCAAAATCATAGCTCATCACCCCATAGATGCACCTCAACTTCTTCGTCCTTCTCCACCAAATCCACGTTTGCCGGAATGATTATGTATCCGTCAGAATTAGCCAGACTCGTTATTGCACCGGATGTCTTGTATGCTGGATACGCAAAATCGTTTTTCAGACGAACTGTGAAAAACTGAGTCCTTCCAAGCGTGGATGTTATTCTTCGAGCCATTTTCACCTTTACTACTCTCTCCTTTTTAGGGGGTAAATGCGCCATTTTTCTTATGGCAGGAGCTAAAAATTGATAGGCATCGTTCAGGCAGGATGTGGGAAAACCCGGCATGCCAAACACGACCTTATCTTTTATTTTTGCACACCATGTCGGTTTTCCGGGCTTGATCTGAACGCCGTGAAAGAGAATGCGGCCATGCTTTGAAATCACATCTATAAGTAAATCTCTCTCCCCGACCGATGAACCTCCGGAAAAAACGATTATGTCGTTTTCCATTGCATCCATCAATTTCTTCTCGATCTCTTTCGGGTCATCCGGTACATATCCATAGAGTTTTGGTATCCCGCCGTTCATCAGTGTTACCCCATAAAGAGTGTAGGAATTTACATCGTATATCTTTCCCTTCTCCAGTTTTTCTCCCGGCCTAATCAATTCATCTCCAGTCGGAAGAATTCCCACACTCGGCTTTCTGTAAACCTTTACCTTCGCCTTGCCAATTGCTGCGAGAGCGCCTATTTTAGCAGAATTGAGAATCTCACCTTTTTTAAGGATCTTATCTCCTTTTTTTATATCCTCTCCCTCGGGAGCCACATCAAACCCCGGATGCACAGGTCTGTAAACTAAAAGTTTATCATCTTCAATTGAAGCAATAATATCGTTAAACTCAATT
>JALWEL010000021.1 GCA_027014065.1 DHVE2 group archaeon | reverse complement strand
TACGATTCGGGCACGTTCAGGGTAGTGTTCACCGCTTTTTCATTCGAAGCGGTGGAGAAAGGAAATTCAAACACTGGAGCGGCGTTGATGAAGAACATAGTTAATTGGCTGCTCAACGGCGGGGGGAGCAGCGGACCCAGCAAACCATCGGCGCCTTTGAATCTGCAGGCGACGGCGGGAGATGGATATGTGCAGCTCACGTGGAACGTGCCTACGAGCAACGGGGGAGCGGCGATAACGGGATACAAGGTATACCGCGGAACGAGCAGCGGTGGAGAGAGTTATCTCACCACGGTAACGGGAACTTCTTACACCGATAATTCCGTTACAAACGGAGTCACGTACTACTATTATGTGACTGCCGTGAATTCCGTGGGAGAAAGCGGAAAGAGCAATGAGGTGAGCGCGACTCCTCAGGCGTCCGGGGTGCACTCAAACAAGATTCTCTTCGTGGATGACGATGAGGGTAGCGTATACAGCGAGTACGTGGAAGAGGCGCTTATAGATTCAGGCCTCACTAGCATTTACCATGTGTATGAATGGGACGTGTACCAGATAGGATACTCGCCCACTTTCGATGATTTAAAAGATTACGCAGTGGTCATTTGGAGCACAGGATATGCGTACAAGAACACATTAACGAGCGAGGATCAGAGCAATTTGATAAAATACTTAAACAATGGAGGAAGGCTGTATCTCAGTTCTCAGGATTTCCTGTGGGAGCTAACCAACGGGAATGACGGTAAATTCAACAATGTGTTTGTAAACGATTACTTGGGTGTTACTGGGGTGAATAATGATATCAGCTATACCTATGTGAAGGGCATGGCCGGAGACCCCATCGGTGGCGATTTTGGAACGGTGTATTTGAGCTATCCATTCGACAATTATGCCGATGAGATAGGAGTTGAACCGGGAGCGCACGCAATATTCTACGATAAGTACGGATACGCCACGGGAGTGAGATACTCCCATGGAAATTACAAGGTTGTGTTCACAGCGTTCTCATTCGAAGCGGTTGAGAAATACGATTCGGATACGGGTGCAACATTGATGTACGATATAGTTTCTTGGCTATTAAGCTAAATTTTCTCTCCTTTCCCTTTTAATTTTTTGTGATATTAAAGTTTGAAAGTAGAGTATGTATAATCCGTGTGATTGTTTGCGAAGTGATTAAAAATATTGGGTCGCAATTTATAACCAAATTTTACTGATCTCCAAAAATGAAATAAAATAAAATGAGGGGATTTAAGAAGTATCTCCGTGCCCCATATCCGGTGTGGGCACGTTTATCTCATAGTTTCCATTGATAATATATGAATTTCCAGCTCCGCGGAAATCACCGGCTTCTCTGTATCCGAATATGGAGGATGATTCGTAGTTTGTGCTTAGCCATAGGTTGTTAAGTGAGAAGTATACCTGCGTGTTTGTTAAAGTGTCGTAGCAGTATTGAGAGAGTTCAGCGGTTCCTAAGCTGTACACAAAATCCCTTACCTCGTTGTTAAGCCAGATTATGAAAGAATCTGGAGTGGGTGTGCCGTTGAACCACATCACATAAGTGTACTCTCCGTTGCCACCTATAAGATGCACGAATATTCCGAAGCGATAGTTTATCGATTCGTTAACGTACACATCTTTTAGCATATGGTGGAGTATTTTGATGAGATCTTCTTGGTTCAAATATCTTTGATTTAGTCTCGGGAAGTACTTACTGAGAGAGGATATTTGGCCGCTGTCACCAATGAAGCCAAAGTCAGGTTTGTATATGTGCCCATCTCCTTCGATGTACAATTTCATGGCGCGAGGGCTAAATGAGTGATAGGATGCTATGGAGTATTGTATGTCTCCTTTGTTTATACTCATATGTATGTGAATACCATCGTATATTTCGTTTGAAGAAATAGATAATCCTCCAGATGCATAGGTTCCTTGGAAGTTGTATTGTCCCTCCATGTAGCTCTCCGTTACCTTCATAGAGCTCACTTCGGTTGTGTATTTTTGATAACCATTATCCTCGCTTATTTTATCCTTGGTCACTTGGAAGTTTCTCTCGAAATAGAAGAAATCCAGCTCATGTACGTATTTGCTAGCTTTAGAGCAGAGATTGTTCAAATCTTGAGACACCGTTGAGAACTTACTGGATGCGTTGGAAAACGCGCTATTTGTATCATCGGTCGCATTCAGGATTGTATCCTTGTATGAGTAATTCCATGCTGCCATTTCCTCTTTGGCGTTGGCTAACGCGAAGTGGTAGAATGTGGAATACCTGTTCCATACTTCCCCTATATTTTCGTAGTCGTAAATTAACGTGTTCAATTCCCTGCTTATGAAGAAAGGACTCGTTTTTGTGTCTTTACCAACCACATTGAAATATCCTCTGGTATAGCTGAAGGGTACATCCGTGTGGAAAGCCCAGTTATCATCGTGAGTACATTTATTCCAATGCGATTCTAAGAACCATGCGCTGTATATTGGCACCTTTATGTTTAGGTTGATGTTTACCGTGTCGTTGTACCATGTGTACCAGTGCTTTCCGCCGTAAATCACAGAGGTGCGAGGGGTCATCAAATTTACATTAATGCTACCGGAAATCTGTACGTTGTACTGGTACTCAAATGGAGCCTCGCCCATATCGTAATCCGTATCCTGCACATCTATGAACTTATGTCCAGGACTTAGGCTTATTCCGATGTTCAAGTTGCTGAGATAATCTGGGTCAAAATCAACAACAAGAGTTTCTTCTTTCATTCTGTTTGCATTCTGGTCGAATGTGTAGTTGTGATCCCAGAAGGTGTATGAGCCCGTGTGCATGTATGGGAATATTGGTATCGAGCTATATTGTGCGTTGAGGAGTATATTTTTGGCCAGTATGTTAAATGAATTTGGAATCCATTTTGCCACATCTCCTATGAGGCCGTCGCTCAGCCCCCTCAGCTTGAGCAATTTTGCAAGTGCCTTCGTTCCGGAGGCTTTGTCCAGGTCCACGCTGGATCCAGATATTCCAGGTACAGAGCCCTTATCACTGTACTGCCAGTATGACCATGAACTCCACTTTCCAGTTCTTGGTGTTGCATTAGGATCATATGTCCAGTCTGCAATCCATAAAGGCCATTGCGTCACCGAGGAATCCAGATGAGATGCGTAGTTAACATTCACATATAGCACGGGAGTTACTCCCAGTTTGTTTTTAACTTCGTTCATAAAGTTGTTGATCCACGTACTCAGGGCGCTCCATCCTATGGACGATGCTTTTCCTTCAATATCCAACGCTGGAGGCAATTGCATTTGGCCCATGTATGGTTGAATCACATTAACAAAATGGTCAGCTTCCGCTATGGCACTATCCCTTTCCGGATGCGCGAAGTGATACGCGCCCATCATGAGCCCTGCTGACGCACCGTTTTGAATATTAGTGGTAAATTTTGGATCTACATAGCTTGTTCCGTCGGATGCTTTCACAAATGCAAATCTATATCCAGCGTTATAAACCCTTGTCCAGTCTATGTCTCCCTGCCAGTGCGATACGTCCACGCCTAATCCGGTTACGTTGTTAGTGTTGTTTCCACTGTTGTTCCCGCTATTGTTACCGCTATTATTTCCGGAGCCGTTCCCGGGACCGCCACCGATCCCTTTGTATCCCAGTATGGGCATGCCAACATGCCATCTAACTAAATAGTAGAAGTTGGTTTTATATGTGCCTGTATCGGTAATGTAGTCCAAAAATGCCCTCAAATCGTTGAACGAAGAGGAGTTCATGGAAATTGGGTTCATGTAGGTGTAGGGGAAATGGATATTCAGGTCTTGGATTAAACCGTTCTTTCCGGTTACGTTCTGGCGTGCTCCCTCGGTTTGATCTTTTACGTCGTCCCACACAGTATCCTTGAAGTAAACGGGGATGCCTCCCTTTTCTAAGGCCATTAGCCACATTATAGTTTTAATGTCATTATAGGCATCTCTGGTTAAATCCCTGTGAAAGTTGAATGACCCATTGTGTTCAGCCCCATAGAAAGGATAGCCATCGTAGCCACGCGGCCAGGTACTTTGTTGATAGCTTGGAGCGCGTTTGTCACAATCCGAATCGTAAGGCCCAGCATCATCGCTGGGTGAGGGGTCTCCTCCATCGTATAGGTTTTTCATTGCTTGGTACCACAGATCCACTGTGTCTTTGCAGAGATAGTACAGATAGGCATCGGCATCGCTGGAATCTTTGTATTGTTTGTATGCCCCATCGCTCCACCATGTCTCCTTTCTCAAAGGTATCAGAGTTGAGAACTCCTGAGCTCCGTTTTGCAACGGGCCGTATATTATGTCCTTTGTTCCGTTCATGAGTATGGTGTTTTGATTTCTCGGGTTATTGTCGTACACGTTTAGATTCGTGGAGCCAACCCATTCTGCGGTTTCGTAGGCGGCGTAATCCATGAATCCTTTGTTGTTGGTATCGTCCCATGTATCGGATCGTCTTTTCATGGACCTTGTGAGTGCGTCAATCACATATCGTAGGGTATTGTAGTATTGTTGACCGTTTGAATAGCTTTTATGCTCCTCCACAAGAGATTTTTTAACTAAATCGTAGTCGTAGTCCCCGTAATAAACATACGTGGTGCTTGTTCCTATTGCAAGGGTGTGGAGTGAGAAGTACTCCCTGGAGGGTTTAGATTTTTTTGGATCGAGTATGAGATTAACAGTATCCATCACGGGATCGTTCCATACATACCACGTCATGGTTGCCGTAGCAGGAATTAGCACGGGGATGCCATGAACTATTTTCAGTATTTTGAAGTCAACGCTGATATCGGCGGAATCAAAATGAGGTAGAATGAAGTTTGGAATTTGAAGCCACTGTCTCCATTTATCAAGGTATACATAAAGCATCTGTCTTGCCCACTGTTCTCCTTTCTTTTTTATTGCAGTCCAGTTTAATATGGGTTCTTTAAGGGTGGGATCTGCGAAGTACTCATTTGCCAAGTTGCCCCAGAACAGGAGCATAAGCTCGTAAACAAACCGATCCGCGTAGCCATATATTGTCTGCCCCAAAATTCTCCCTATGGAAAACTGTGTTCCCATGTGGTTCCATACATAGTATATATCCGCCGCATCGATGGTTCCATCCCTAAGGTATTTCTGGATTATGCCCGTTATTCCCATTGAATCCATCATATTCTTATCGTAGGTGTGGAAAAATCTGACGCTTTCCAGCAAAAGCGCCAAGTTTACCGCCTTTTCCACATCTTTCCTTGTGAGCACTTCCGTCACAGGTATGTTTGTTCCATCGTATGCTCCAGCTGCATAGCCTTGAAGAATCCTGTATTGGGTGATTGTTGTTAGTATGTACCTTATCAGCCTTCCGAAATCCCCAAGATTAGATGTGGAAGTGTTGAATTCATCAAACGCAAATTTGAGCAAGGGCAGTGGAGAATAGATTATTCTGTTGTACCTCATACTTCTCTTTATTTCGTATCCCGTTCTTTTGTCATGGTAGGTGTAGTTTACGAATCCAACCACGTAAGGATAAACCGGGAGCTGTGTACGCTTCCTATATCCCTCCTTCAGGTTGTCGATCATGTAGGTGAAATCCACCCATGTGAGCTTGAAATCCTTAAGAAAATCACGAGTTTTCTTATAATCCATAACAACCTTTATTGAGTAATTCCCCACGGAAACAACGTAGTCCTGGGTGCTCAGAGGGAAAGTGTCGTTTATATATTTTGAGAAATTCTGGTACACGTAGTATTGAATCATGTATATGTTCGGATCTCGTTTTTTGGTCACGGCATGAATAACTTCCATCACCGTGTGATACGCTTTCTCCCTCACCATATCCTGTATATTTCTTAGATTCTGGTCTGCTTCTTCATAAAATTTCCTTACACTGTTTACGTTGTGGTACCCCAGTATGGATGCGTATATGCCCGCCAGCAAAAGCATAAGCACAAAAATTATGGCAAACACGTACGCAAACGGTACTCTTCCTTCCTCATTTTTTATTATTTTCATTTTACCTCACCCTCCATACATATAGAGTTAACATAGCCTTATCCTGATTTGTGGGCATGTCGATATATGTGGTATAGCTCATGCGGTTGTCCGGAAGCACACCTGCCCCTATTACAAATTTCACTCCCTTATAACTCGCATGAAGTGAATACATATAGGTGGGCCAGGTCATGTTTCTCAGGGTTGCGTTTATCTTCTCCTCGAGACCTACTCGCAAAGAGCCCAGATCCACGTTGCCCTTTTCTCTAAGATATAAGTCCTCGGATATTAGATGCTCGATGGTTTTATCCTCTAAAACAATGTGATTCCCTGAATTGTCTTCGTAAGTCACGTATCTAACGGTGGATTTCAAAAGAGAATATGTCAAATCCTGAGCGTATCTATTTTCATTCCTCTCCAAGAAAAATACGTTTGTGCTCGAAGAACCGATCATGTATCCAACCAGCAAAATGAGTATTAAGATGGGTGCGATGAGAGCTGCATCTATCACCGCTGATTGCCCGCGCTCTACTTCCATCCCACCACCTCCAGTTTGGCCGCATGAATTTCGTGGTCATTTACCCAGATGTTAACTGGATACGTTACCACAACTTTGTAGTACCCGTATGTCACATCACCCACGTTATCGCCAGTGACCCCCGGTACGTTGCTCCAGCTGGCGTTGTACTTTATTATGTAATCGCTCGCGTCTATTATCGCTATGTAATAATTGAAATTAGGCGTGAGAGCTTTTGACAATTCTTCGCTCGACACAGCCTTTATCTTGTGGTAATCGTAGAGGCCTTCCACTGAATTATGAAGTAATGGTTCGTATCCCCTTACTTTGTTCACGAAGTTGTAAACTTGATTTGTGAATTCAACTTTCTCGTATTCTGCCTCTTTCAAACTTCCGTAATATACCGCAACGGTTAACGTGGCAACGAAGAGTATGCTAACCACTGCGAATAGAACTATTTCTTCGAAGAATCCGCTGGTTCCTTCCTCATTCGTAAAAATCATCATTTTCACCTCCACTATCTATTTCCGGGGCCCTGCTCACCGGCTTGCTAAATCCTTTGAGCGGAATTTCCTTGGCTTTCTCCCGCAATTTTCTCCTTCTTATCATCATGAGAATCAGGAGTATGGTAATGATTCCGAGAACGAGCCAAATCCACCAGTTCACAATGTACCATGGAATAACAGAAATTGTGTGTTTTTCGCTTGTCATCTCGTTCCCGAACGAATCTGTGGCGACCACATAGAATTCTATTTTTGGCGTTTTCACGTCATTTTTGGGTATATACGCTATCCATGTATCCCCCTTCTTCACCATCTCTACGCCCGAATAAGATGGCTCTCCCTCGTACTTGTAAAACAGCATGACTTCTTTCACACTGCTGTAATCATCCTTCACCAGAACTTCTATTTTTATCTTCGACCCTTCGGGCACTTTGGACATGCAGATTATGTTGTTTATGCTTGGCCCCCTTGTATCGATGGTTATATTTTTCTCCGCTCTAATCATCTCGTTCCCCGCAATATCTGTAGCGCCATAAACCACCAGCGCCATGGGGCCGTATTCGTCGGTAACCCTGTACTTTCCCTCCCAGAATGTTGAATTCAGCCAAGTGCCCTCCACCTCGCTGCTTCCCAACAGCACATGCAGGTTCTTTTGGCTCATTTTCTCGCTGAACATTATACTCACGTTGAGTATTCCTGGGCCAGTGAGGTTAACCTGAGGCTCTATTATTTTCGCCATTGGCTTTGTTGTATCCACCACAAAGTCTATGGAGTTGCTGCCTTTATTTCCTACGCGATCCGCGGTGGTTACCGAAATCGTATAATTGCCCGATTTGATGGTGTAGTCGATTCTTATTTCTCCCTTCCAGAGCGTGTTCGATAGCCAGACTCCACTCACGTTCAACTCCGCAACTCCTGAGCACGATATCTGTGTATTGTTTCTCTCCACTTCCTCGCTGAACTGCACGCTCACGTTCAATATTCCCGGGCCTATTGGGGAGCTTCTGCTCAGGGATATGCTCAATGATGGCGGGGTATTATCAACGTTGAAAGAGGAGTTGTAATCTTCTTGAACATTGCCTGCAGAGTCAGTGGCACCGCTTATTTCAATTGTCTCTCTATTAGAAATCTGAGAATCAATGCCCACTTCTATTTGCACATTTCTTGAATCGAGCCACTGCTCCGAAATCATCGATAATCCTTCGCCGGGGCTGATTGACACCTGTGGCAAATTGGAAGTGTTCATGGTCTCGCTGTACCCAACAAATATTGTGAAGTTCTTCTTCACGTATATTTTTCCGTCGAGGGTTACATTGGGAGATATGGAGAATAACACAACGCGAGGGCTCTCGGTATCAACCTCCCCCTCTATAGTGTAAGTGTTCATCTTGTTGCCCACCATATCCCTCCCGTTGCTCACATATATATCCACGTTGGTGGTCACTCCTTTAGAGACGGAGAATTTAACGCTCAGCTCCGTGGGACTTACCCATTCTCTATCCACAACCTGCAGCACGCCGGGATTGGAAATCACTGATGGGTAGATTGTGGTGTCCATATTTTCGCTGAAATAGAGTTCTAAATTGAAGTCTGAGTGAATTATTTTTGGAAGGTCGCTATGGGAGTATATGCTCGGGGGCTTTGTATCCACGTATATGCTCAGAGAATATGACTCCATTTTGTTTCCTGCGGTATCCATTGCGTTGGATATCGATATAACCACGTTCCCCTCGTACTGCCCGTAAATAACAAATTCCTGCCTCCACGTAGTGGAATTAAACCAATATCCCAAAGATTTTGAAATATATGAGGAAGATGCATCGACTACAGGATCTTTGTCGGTCATCATATCTTTGTTGAATACAAAGTCCACGGTGAAATTCTCCGTGACATACTCTTTGCCGTTTATTATCCGGGAAGGATTAACGGTTGAAGATGTGACGTACGGAGGAGCCTCATCCGTGGGAAGAATTTCTGTGGGATTGGAGGATATTGTTCCGTTGGTGAACACAAGATTCTTGTCATTTGCAAGCGTGATATCAGAGGAATCAAAATACACGCTGAAGACCTTTCGGTACGCGGTGTATGATGTGGATATATCCACGAGAACGAATAATGAAAGAGATGATTGATTTATGGTTAAACCCAAATTGGTGAAACTTGCGATGCCCGAGGAGAACGATGTATTCCTAAGGAGGGAATCACCTTGATTGTATTTTCCGTCGTGGTTGCTGTCTTCGTATAATTTCACGTTCTTTATATCGCTATCCGTTGCATTTCCTCCAAGATGCAAGTTTATGGAATTCAGCCCTATATCTCCACCTTTCCCTTCAAATGTAAGCTTTTCGATGTAAACATTTGTTTCTCCTACGCTTACGTTCACCGGCGCTTTACTCTCCCCTACAACTTTGAGAAGGTTCACATTCTTCTCTCCCGGTGTGGTAGAGGAAGAATTGGTTACGTACCAGTCTGAAGCTTCATTTTCATCGATACCGTTGGGAATCAACGAGATGCTTCCCCCGGGATACGGTGCAGGGGCGCAGCCCCATGCCCCCGAGCCATTCAATACGAAATTCACTCCAGAGGGGGGCGCGTCCACATCCATGTCCCCTGAGCCGCGGGAATAGGCAACGTAATCAATATAATGACCGTTGTAAATCAAAAGAACATCATCTCCGTCGTCGTTCCACACTCTGTTTTCCCCTGTGTACAGGGAAGCGTATCCGGATGTGAAGTCGTAAACATTTGAACCTGAGCCGGAGTATATCACTAAGTATTTCCCCGGTGGCATGTAGTAGAGTTCATCGGGAATTTTGTAATTATTTCCGTCCTGATCGCTCAAAATCCAGCCGTTCAAATACACGTTCTCAGAGCCAGCGTTGTACAATTCCACCCATTCCTGATTTCCCGTGCCCACGGAAGATATTTCGTTAATCACGATTTTTAAAGGTGTTCGATAGAAATGCACCACGTACTGAGCGTCTTTGGTTATGTAATACGAGGTATTGTCGTAAGTGTACAATCCCGTTGGCACACTCACGGTTAGGGTGGTTTGGTTATCGCACAGGTCCTCGAAGAACGGGTGCTGAGAGCTAAGAGGAATGCTTCTTTGAGTTCCAAATTTGTAGTATTTGACGGTGGAAGTTTCCGAGCTCAATCCAGTTATGGACACGGATACCTGATGCATGTCCCGCACATCGAAATGGAAGGTGTATGGCCCATATCCAGATTCTCTTTCAATTGTTACCGAATAGGTTCCAGTGGAATCTGAGGAAGAGAGCCTGTAGGCTATAGTCTCAATTACCCCATCTCCCACGTGAGCTGCAGATGCGATTTCTTGTCCGTTCGGGTCGTAAAGGTACACATCGTAATCCGCGTTTGAATTTGGAGTCACCTGAAACACGATGGTGAGCTTATTTGCTATGTCATCTTGCGTGATTGAGAAATCCCAGCTGTCCTTAGGGTCGTTGTAGTTGCTCTTTCCATTGTATTCTGTTATCAGATATCCTGCTCCGTCCTCTCCCCTGCTCACCTCACGGGGATTGTTGTCGGAGTCGCTTTCAACGAAGAACCACACATCGCACCAGCCATCGTCGCCATTTGTTTCTTTGTATGGCACGGAAGTTGCCCCGCTCCACGTTTTCGTGTCGAGATTGTAGGTTATGGTGAACGAACCGTAATCATCGTCGCTCCCGCACAGCCCGGAGTCGTCCTCCTTCACATGCACGGTTATTTGCACCGTGGACGAAGTCACATAAGCGGTAAATGTTGCATCTCCTGACCACGAGTCGGTGTCATCTGGTCCAGTGAATGTCCAGCTATCGCTTCCTATGTACACATTCATATAGATATCGTTTCCCCCGTTGCAGTCGGATTCGCCGGAGTAGTAATCTACTATGTGCAGGGTTACGTTCTCTCCTGCTCGGGTATAATCGGGGGTTGGAGCGGAAGAATAATTCAGGGGTCCGTACTTCGCATCGTCAATGCTCTTTATTCCGTATGCAATTAGGTACGCAAGCTTCCAGTTGTTTATGTTGTTGTTCAATTTGTAGCATAGCCATTCCAGAGAGTCGATGTAGTTCTCGTCGAACCAGTTGTCGCTGTACCAGAATCTGGAATTGCCATTTTTTAATTCTTTTTCGTACTCAACTTTGTAACTTTCCAAGCTGTTGAGCCAGTGCTTAATTTCCCACCTTTTCCTCTTCTCCGTTAGATATTTCCACTCCTCCATCATCACCTTCTCGCTTAGGAGCGATGTTCTGAAAATCTCCCCTTTCATATGTTTCATCTTTTCGTAGGCGTATTTCTCCTCCTTAAAATGCGAGACGTTTCCGTCTATAAAATCCCAGGCGCTTATCTCTTTGTCCTTGTATTTCTCGCTTAGAACGTTCTGCTCCTCCACCCACCTCTTGAGCTTGATTTTGTCCACATTTTTTGCGTATTTATCTATGTTCTCCCGGGCGGGTAAGTTATTGGATATTTCCTGGGTGTGATAATGGACAAAACCTCCAACTAACACAGAGTAAAAAGCCATCACTACCACTAAGAAAGCGACAGCGCCCGGGATTAGTCGATTCATTATGTGTAAATATAGCGCATCCCGTATTTATCACTTTCGCAAAAATCACCCTGTTCAATGATTTTGCCATTTGGTTTTAAATCAGGATATATTAATCGACCCTTTTAAAATATTCCTCACCATGAGAAAATATTTTATCTTTAATCTCGTTTTAGAAATCGTGAAGTGCGTTCTGTGCGGGAGGGAATCTTCGAAGCCAGTTTGTGAGATTTGCACGAAGCAGATTATTATGGATTATCCCTTTCTCATCAGGCGCGGCCTCGCGGTGGGGGATTTTGAAGGAAATCTGGAGGATGAGCCCGAGATTTTGTTCGAGAAAGATATCGAAAAATTGAACGAAATGGCCAAAAATGCTCTGATGGGCCGCGACTCGAATTTCTTGCTTTTGTCCAGATACGCGATCCTTTTCCATGAAAGATTCTCGGATATCCTGAAAAATTTCGAAATCGAAGAGAATTATTATCTCAACTTAGCAAAGGAGTTCGCCTCTCGCTCCGAAGACAGCGAATCCAAATACCTTTTGGCGAAGATTTATATGGAGGAAGATGACCCCGAAGGAGCGGAGAAGGTGATGGAAACCATCTGGAAAGAGAAGAGGGAGTATGCGCTTCTGTACGGCCGCTCTTTAGTTGCAAGCGGGAAGTGGGGCCGGGCCATCGAGATATACAACGAGATGCTTGGGGAGAACAAGGACGACAAGGAAGTTTGGAAACTTCTTGCGGAGGCATTATATTCATCGGGAAATTACGAAGATGCCGAAAGGGCATATCTTAGAGTTTTACAGATGGACAAGGATGATTACGAGGCGTGGTATCTCCGGGGGCTCTGCTTGAAGAACATGAATAAGTGGGGCGGCGCCTTGCAATCTTTTCAGACGGCTGTGAGGAAGAATCCGAAGTACAAAGAGGCTTATGAAGAGATTTTGAACATCTTAGTTGAGAGGGGAATGTACAGCAGGGCTCTGGAAACCTTGAAAAAGATGAAGGAAGAGGGATTTGATGTGGACGAGAGAATGAAGGAAATAGAGGGGAGGATGAAAGGATGGACGTTATAGAGAGAATAAAGAGAATGCCCATGGACGAATTCTACCGGGTTTGCAATCGTCTGGTTAGAGAGATGGGGTTAGTGGTGAAAAACGGGGTTTACCGCGAAGACACTGTGGTAATAGATGCCTCCATGCTCCTCCCCGGTGGGGAAATAAGGTACGTGATTATCTTTCTAAAAAAAGATAAATTCACCGCCGATGACCTTAAAGAATTGGTGGATTTTGAGACTCTCCAAATCAGGTGGATGATAGTTACCACGGGTGAGATAGATAAAAGTGCCTACGAGGCGATTCCCGATGGCATGGATATTAATCTTCTGGATGGAAAAGAGTTAGAAAAAATGGTGAAGGAGTACGGGATATTGGAAGAGGAGAAGAAAGAGGGCAGCTATCTGCCCAGCGTGGGTAAGTTAGACGACGAGATCTCTTGGGCGGAAGAATTCTTGAAGAATAAAAATTACGAAAAGGCTCTGGAGCATGTGAATGAAGCGCTGAGAATAAAGCAAACAAACAGGGCGAAGAAGCTGAAGGCAAGGATTTTAGGAGAGATGGGAAAGTATGACGAAGCTCTCTCTCTTTTGAAGGAAGTGCTCGTTGAGAACGTTCAGGACGATGATTCTTGGTTCATCTTAGGCTCAGTATTGGAGAATATGGGAAGAATTGAGGATGCGGAGGAGGCATACGGGCAGTGCGTTCGCTTCAATTCACGCAATTTGGGATGCTGGCTCAACCGGGGGAATATCCTGTTTTCTATGGAGAAGTACGACGAGGCGCTTCTCTGCTACGAGAACGCCCTGAAAATCAGGCAAGATTTGCCCGACGCATGGAACAACAGGGGTGTGGTTTTGAAGTACATGGGCAAGTACGACGAGGCCATGAGGAGCTACAACGCCGCCATAAAGTACAACCCGGAATTTGCTCAAGCTTATCTGAATAAAGCGATTCTCTTTTACGAGATGCGTCGCTACGAGGAGGCGGAGAATTTTGCGTATCAGTATTTGAATCTGGAGAAGGGCAATGAGGGTTATCTGCTCCTAGCGAATATCTACATGAAGAGGCAAATGCTGGGCAAGGCTGAGGAGATGGCCAAAAAAGCCCTCGAAATAAATCCGGGTAACGTTGAAGCGAGGGAAATACTAAGAAAAATCCATGGTGGAAAAGCAAAAGATGTCGGTGATGAGGTGGTAAACAGCATAAATTCAATTATGGCGAGCGTTCCGGAGGAAATGGAAGAATCCAGAAGGGCCCTTTTGGAAGCGCAGGAATACGCCCGGGCCGGAGAATTCGAGAAGGTAAAGGAGAAGCTTCAGGAAGCCAAGGAGTTAATGAGGAATTACGCCGATGAAAACATCGTGAAGAATGCGATAATCGAGGATATATTGGAGATTGCGCAGGAGGGCGAGGAGCCCGTTCCGGAAGGATTGGAATCCATGGCTCTCGAGGATTTACGATTATTGCGGAGCAACTTGATTAGGAAGATAAAGAGGAAAGGATCCGAGGAGAAAACTAAGGAAAATTTGCTCAATTCACTGGAGAAAATAAGGGGTGATATGGAGAAAAACGGGCTTATGAACGAGGAGATGGAAAAAAGTATTGAGGAAGTGAAATCTCTGATAGAGAAGGGCGAGTTCAGTATGGCCATGGAGAATCTTTTAGCCATGAGCGCTAAAATAGAGAGGGAACGTGTGGAAGAGATGAAGAGATTTTTAATTGAAGATACGAAAGAACTCCTCAGGGAAGCCGACATGGAAGCGCCTTTGAACCTCAATGAGATGAGCCTCGATGAGATACGAGCGTTGAGGAGAAAAGCCCTCGACTCGCTTATGGGGAAGGGCAAAGGGGGTTTGGGATTCAAGGAAATGGTCAACGCGTTGTCCGGTGGCTCTGTAGGTGTGAAAGCGTCCATAATCAGCGATATAAGAGAGCTGGCGGAGCTGTCATCGAGGGAAATTCCGGAGGATTTGGAGGATATGGACGTGGAATCCCTTAAATCTCTGCGTCGAGAAATAATCGAAGAGATAAAGCAGAGAAAAGAGGCAAAGGAAGAAAAATACGATTTTAGAGGATTGGGCCAAGTGCTCTTGGAAGTGGGGAAAGAGGACATGCTCATGAGCGATGAAATTGAGGAGGATGAGTACTTGGCGAATGCTCGGGGAATCATTTATTTCAAGGAGGGGAACTACGAGAAGGCCGTGGAGCAGTTCAAGAGAGCGTTGGCCATGAATTCTGATTTCAAAGAGGCGGAGTTCAATTTGGGTTATTCTCTTCACATTTTGGGGAATGAAGATGAGGCCATGATTCATCTCCGAAAAATCGGGATGGAAGAAGTGGTTAAAAAGAAAAATCTAAATCCATGATACCCATGCATCTCCGATGGCCTTTGCTTTAAAGAACAGAGTTATTCTCTTCGTTCTGATGGTGTTCTCTTTAATTCTGTTCGGGAGCTTGGGCTATCTCGCCATAAAGATATACGTGGAGCATCAAACCGCCACACTGACAGACGCGATATATTTTAGCGTTGCCACCATTTCAACACTCGGCTATTATCCTCAGGGTTCTCCGCTCACAAGCGAGGTTGGCAAGTGGTTTCACATAATTTATCTGGGTGTTGGTCTGGCAATAATATTCGGGGGCATACAGACCATAGTTGGACCATGGTTCGAACTCAAGATAAGGAGGGCGGAGCAGGGATGGGGCATGCCCATACCTAAGGATGCTCATGTTATCATTTGCGGGTACAACGAGCTTACCAACTATATTGTGAAGAAGTTGAAGATGCTCGAAATCCCGTTCGTAGTGATAGATAAGCATGCGCCTGAGAATCTTCCGCATGTGGAGGGAGATTGCACGGAGCTGAGTTATCTGAAGAAGGGGCACATAGATCGGGCCACCGCTTTGATAACTCTTTTGGACGATAAGAAAAATGCAATGGTTTCTCTCACCGCCCGAAGTGTTAGCGAGGATATAAATATAATCGCCACGGCAACCACCGATAGCGGGGAGGAGATAATCGATAAGGCGGGAGCAAACGTTGTGATCCCAAGAAATAAGATTCTTGGTAAAATAATACATTACTGGGCAATTGGAGATTACAAGTACGACATATTTGCGTCCGTTGAGCGCCTAAGTATAAAGCAGAAGGAGGTGAAGGGGAAATCCTCGGGGAAGAAGATTTCAGAGCTGAAATTCAGGGAGAAGTACGGCACCATTTTGGCTATAAATCGCGGTGGTAAGATAATGCCCGATCCGGCTCCGAATTTTACCCTAAAGGCCGGGGATATAATCATCTACGTTCCCAAGGAGGAAGCATCATGATCGTGTGCGGCTACAATGAGATAACCAAGAACCTCGATGCGAAGTTCATCGACACCAATTTCGACGAGGATCGGGATAACTTTATCTGGGGAAGTCCGGATGACCCGGAAACCCTGAAGAAAGCGGGCATCGAAGACGAGGATATAATAATAATCGCCACCGACGACGATAGCAAAAACATCTATGTGATTCTTCTCGCTCGAACCCTAAATCCATGGATTAACATCGGAGTTATTCTGAAAAAGCAGGAGAACGTGGAGAAGGCGTACAAGGCCGGAGCGAATAATGTTCTTTTGGAGAGCGATATAATGGGTCGCGAGATTCTAAATGCGCTTTTGAATCCCAAAGCAGCGGAGCTCATAAACACGGTGATGTTCTCCGAGAAGCTGAACCTTTACGCGCTTCAATTGCCAAATAGGTATGCGAATAAGAAATTGAAGGACACCGATATCCGCAGGAGAGTGGGAACAGTAATAGCTATCAAGAGGGGTAAGGATATAATCAAGAACCCCGGGCCCAACACGGTACTCAAAGATGGAGATGTTCTCATCTTTTTTAAAGCATAACTGAATAACTCACAAATTTAAAATATTAAAAATCCTTATGTGTAATCGGTGTTAGGCTATGGAAAGAGATGATGTGGAAGATAAGCTCCTTGGTTATGATTATGATCGCGAGGAATTGCTCAGGCAGATAAGGATTTTGGAAGATGAGAAAAGGTATTTGGAGTCCGAGCTTCGGAGGATGCAGAACGAGGTGAATCGTCTCAGAAAGGAGATAAGCAAGATGAAATCGCCCCCGTTGCTTTTGGGAGTTGTGGAGGACATACTGGATAAAAACAGAATATTGGTGAGAAGCAGCGCTGGGCCATCTTTCATCGTCACCTCTTCAACCTTTGTGTCGCCCGAGGAGATAAAGCCCGGAAGAAGGGTTGCGCTCAACAAGCAGACCTTCTCAATCGTCCACGCTCTTCCGGAAACTTATGATCCTGATATAACCGCTGCTGAGGTCATCGAGAAGCCGGAAGTCACCTATGACGATATAGGTGGTTTAGAGAAGCAGATAAAGGAGATCAGGGAGACCGTGGAACTTCCCCTCTTAAAGCCGGAATTATACAAGAAAGTGGGCATAGATCCACCTAAGGGAGTTCTCCTGGCGGGACCTCCGGGAACGGGTAAAACTTTGCTTGCGAAGGCGGTTGCCCACAACACCCATGCCACGTTCATTCGAACAGTTGGAAGCGAGTTGGTGAGGAAGTACATAGGTGAGGGAGCCAAGTTAGTTCGAGATTTATTCGCATTGGCGAAGAAAAAAGCTCCCAGCATAGTGTTCATCGACGAGTTAGACGCGATAGGCGCTAGGCGTCTTGACATGGCAACCTCGGGGGATAGGGAGGTTCAGCGCACCCTCATGCAGCTCTTAGCAGAGATGGACGGATTTGAACCCTTAGATAACGTGAAGATAATAGCGGCCACAAATCGCCCAGATATTTTAGACCCCGCTTTACTTCGTCCGGGGAGATTCGACAGGATAATACTTGTTCCTTATCCGGACATGAACGCACGCATCGAGATTTTGAAGATTCACACCAAGAAGATGAACATAAAGGACGTGGATTTGGAGGCAATTGCCAAAAAGACTGACGGGTTCAGCGGCGCTGATCTGAAAGTAATATGCATGGAAGCGGGAATGTTTGCGATTCGGGACCAGAGGGATTACGTCACGCAGGATGATTTCGATATGGCCATTAAGAAATTCTTACACGCGGACGAAATAAGGAAAGAAGCGCCGGGAGAGAACATGTTTGCGTAAGTGGTTGC
>JALWEL010000020.1 GCA_027014065.1 DHVE2 group archaeon | reverse complement strand
CCCAGATAGATATGTCATCACCAACTAGGGTATTATTCTCTAATATATTGCTTATAGATACGTAAAGATAAATGCCGTCATAGTTGTTGTTTGAAGCAGTGTTGTTTAAAATTATACTGTTATTGGATGCCCATATGTAAATACCCTCATTATTGTTGGAGGCGTTGTTATTGAGAATCGTGTTGTTATTACTGGAATAATATAGTAGAATCCCATATGAGTTACCCAAAGCCACGTTATTTAAAATTGTATTATTACTTGAAGAATACAGAGAAACACCCTGATAATTATCGGATGGTGTGTTGTTTGAGATTATATTACCGCTGGAAGAATACAAAAAGATACCTCTTTCGTTCTTATATGCCGTGTTATTAACAATTTTTCCATATGTTACATTGTAGAGCATGATCCCTGCCCCCGCCGAGTAAGGCCATGATTGCCACGATGCATTATGCAAATAGCAGTTCTCCACCACAAAATAAGATGTGGTATTTCCAATATAAATTGCGTTTCCTGCGCCCTGAGCATCAATATCCCAACCGGAGATTATGTACGGATCGCTTTGAGTTCCTGATCCACTCACCACGCCATTTGCAGAGGTAAAATCTGCGTTGCTGTTGATTCTTATACTTCCATGAGAAGTGTATCCTCTCACACTGGAATTTGTTTTGTTATTACTCATCGCTTGCCCACTCGCATGTGCGCCTCCTACTTCCACCATAATAAAGCTGAGCACAAGAGCCACTAATATCCCAATTACTACAATTTTTGCTCTCATAATAATAGGTATGAAATAAAAGGGTAAAAACTTTTTTATTTTTAAAATAAGTTTATAGTGTGTGATGAACTACCAGTACGCACTTGCGTAATAAGAGAAAAAAGGAAGGCGTAATTGACTATCTATCTCTGGGCTGGTTCGTAGGTGCAAAGGTCTTTGCTTTTTTGCTCCTCTCCCGGGCCCCTCGGCGTTGAGAGGAAATTATGCCACTTCCACCGTGTCCGCGGTTTTCGCTGCCTCTTCCACTTCTTCCGCTCGTCCCTCTTTTATTTTCAAAATTCCCGGCTCAAACATGATCAGTGCGAGAGTAAGATACGAGAAGAAAACAACGGCGTTGGCGTCTTTCCACCACAGGGAAGTGCCTTCCATTAGCACGTAAATCATGAAGAACGCGTACCCGAAGGCCGGAAACTTCTTTATCTCGTAGTGATGGAACGGGTATAGGAGAAGGAAAAGAGAAGTGACAAGGAATATATTGTAGAACGTGTACGTTGCGGGATTGTGGTAAAAAACGTCGGCGATGAAAATCAAAACGCCCACGACTCCAACGCCAATATTCCCCCACTTCCATTTTTCTTCTAAGAGTAAAAATGATAATGCGATTAAAGATATGAAAGAAATTGCCATGAGGGTATTGGCGATGCTATAGAGAGTTACAGAATTCATTATCCCGGTGATTGGTAGAATCTGAATGTACTTTGTTACAAACACCAGCGCGAGTGCACCCATGAGCGCGTATTTAATTTTCATAATGAAAGGGAAATGCAGGGAGAAGATATAAAGATTTGCAGCGTTCGTTTTTCGGGTTTTGAATTAGGATATGCAAAACTATAAAAATGTCCATTCATATATGTACTACGATGGATATTGAATCTATGAAGGTTGCAGGCGGTGTTTTTGCCGCGCGCATAGCGGCGATTAAGAGGAGATACGGCTCGGATGGGGTGAAAAAGATATACGAATACATGAAAAATAATGGCTATCGCGGGCCCTCCGACTTAGAGAATCTCAGGGTCAAGGACATGTTT
>JALWEL010000019.1 GCA_027014065.1 DHVE2 group archaeon | reverse complement strand
CTGCGGAGGGCTCGAGGCCCCCCGCTATCTCTCATGGGGTTACAGGAACAGGAGCACATTAATTCGGGTTCCTGCGAGAATGAAGGATATCGAGGTGAGAAACGCTGATTCAGCGGCGAATCCTTATCTCGCGTTCTCTTTGATTGTTCTCGCAGGATTGGACGGAATAAAGAAGAAGACCGAGCCGCCTAAGCCAGTTGATTATGATCTCTATTCTCTTGGCGAGGAAAAGCTGAAAGAGTATCCTTCTCTACCATCTTCGTTAGAGGAAGCGATCGAGCTCATGGACAGCGATTCACTTGTTAAAGAGGCTTTGGGCTCAGAACTATACGATACGTTCGTGGAAATGAAAAAGAAGGAGATAGATGAGTACAAAAAAGCCATAACGGACTGGGAAATAAAGAGATACAAAGGGTTGTGATGAAATGAAGGTATTAGTTCTCAGCGATATTCACGGAAATTCCGTGGCCCTGAAAGAAATAATAGAAAAAGAGAGCTACGATGCCGTGTGGTTTTTGGGTGACTTGACTGATTACGGACCGAATCCGGATGAAGTTTTAGAAATTCTCAAAGATTTGAAGCCTGAAGTGTGGGTCTCGGGGAATCACGATTATGCGAATGCGTTCAATGTTGATTGTCACTGCGGAGAAAAGACACACGAGCTGAGCGTTTACACGAGAGAAAACATAACAAAAAAATTGCTTAGCGAGGAGGACATCAAATTCCTCCAGAATTTGCCGATTCGTCAGGAGAAGGAAATTGGTGGGAAGAATTTTTACTTTGTTCACGCGTGCCCAAAGGATCCGCTATATGGGTACATGTTCGACTTCGATCCGGAATGCATGGTGAACGAAATAGGAAGAAAAATAGAAGCGAATGTGATTGTTTACGGGCACACGCATTTTCCCAGAAATGGAATATATGGGCAAATAGCTTATTTCAATCCGGGCTCCGTGGGGCAGCCCAGGGACGGGGATCCGAGAGCTTCCTACGGAATATTCTTCTCAGACGAAGAGAATTTTGAATTGCGGAGAAAAAAATACGATGTTGATGAAGTTGTAAAAAGAATAAAACTCCTTGGCCTTGAGAAAAGATATGGGGATATGCTTGTGAAAATCCTAATTCAAGGCAGTGTTTGAAGAAAAGGTTTAATAATATCTTTATGTTATAGTTTGTATGCAATCCGCATACAAGAACAAAAAAAGCTCTTTTGCCATGAGCATAGTCTTGGGAATTGCATTTTTGGCGTTCAGCAGAAGCATAGGTTGGGCATTAAACAAAGGATTTACATTCTCCATGCTGAGCGAATACACCGGTTCTTCGATAATAAAAGGAGCTATTCTGGCAATTGAAGGTTTGATGGGTTTAGTAGTTCCCCCCCTGATTGGATGGTACAGTGACAGAATTTTCACAAAGCATGGTAGAAGAAAGCCTTTCATTCTGGTGGGCGGTATTTTGGCAGGTTTATCGCTCTTTCTCGCGTACCTCACCTACGCTAACGGCTGGTTATTCGAGATGTTCATTTCCTTCATCACGTTTTTCTATTTTGCAATGCACCTTTACACTGCACCCTTCCGCGCTTTAATGCCAGACCTGATAAAAAGCGGAGAAAGGGGAAAAGCAAGCGGAATTATAACCCTGTTTGAAGTCATAGGAAGCTTGACAGGATTCATAGTCGGTGCAATCCTATGGGACATAGATCCCCTTTACACCTTCTTGATGGGATTCATACTTATTCCCCTGGGATCCATCCTTACATACACCACAATAAAAGAAAAGGAATTAGAAGAAGAGCGCCTCAGTAAAGTTTTGGATGAGGGGATTATAGACTATGCAAAGCGCATGTTCCACGAGATGGATACAATTAAATTCTACACTGCTCAGACCCTCTGGTGGATGGCATTCGAGTTCGTGGCGATATTCTTCGTAGGTATTGCAGCCCAAATTCTACTTGGTGCGCCAACGGAAGAGAACATAAAGAAAATCACATCCACCGCTGTGATACTAATGGGCATATTCAACATAGCAGCCGTTTTCACCGCAATTCCAGGGGGGTACATATACGACAAGTTAGGGAGGAGAAAAAGTATAGTTTTGGGAAACGTAATCTTTGGAACATCGATTTTAGCGGGAATGTTCGCCTCCACATACACCCATGTGCTCTTAATAATGATAACTGCAGGCCTCGGCTGGGGAATAATTCTCTCATCCTCGTATCCCGTGATTGGCGATTTGCTTACAAGGTACAGGAGAGAGGAGTTCAATGGAAGGTACTACGGATTGTTCGAAGCATCCAGAAGCATACCAATCCTGTTCGGAGGACTACTTGGTGGAGCGATAGTGCTTCTGGCCGGAAACGATTACACTTCCCTGTTCCCCGCGTCAGCGATTTCCGTATTTCTTGCGATACCCCTCGTTCTCTCTATGAAGAAGTTAGAGGGGGGTAAGTGATGGTCTGGGAGATAATAATTGGTATCTTAGTCTCCATAGCCATTATTTTTCTCATATTTGTGGCTTACATCGCCTACCGCATGGCGAAGCCCCCGAGGGAAGTGGGAGAATGGACCCCTAAAGATTACGGAATGAATTACGAAAATTTCGAAGTGGAAAACGAGGAAGGATTGAAGCTCAAGGGGTGGTATGTGAACAAGAACAGCGAAAAAACAGTGTTTCTTCTCCATGGCTACACTGTTAGCAGGTGGACCTTCTACATCGAAAAGATGGTGAAATTTCTAGCGGAGAAGAATTACAACTTAGTCGTATTCGATTTCAGGGCCCACGGCGAGAGCGAAGGAAAATACACCACCGTGGGAGATAGAGAAATAAACGATTTGAAAGCCGTAGTTGAAAAATTCGCCACCAACAAGAATTGCGTGGTGGGCTATTCCATGGGGGGAATAATTGCGATTAGGTCATTAACCCTACCTGAAATCTCATGCGCCATCGCTGATAGCCCACCAATTTACATGGACAGAACTGGAAAAAGAGGATTAAAGTATTTTGCTAACCTTCCAGAGTGGCTCTACTGGTTCGCCAAGCCATTTTTCACCATGCTCACGAAAAGCAGGGGAATAGAAGTCATGAAGTATGCAGACGTAATCAAAAAACCGCTTCTCATAATAGCGGGAAAGAATGACCCGCTGGTGAATGTAGATGAGGTGCAAGAGTTCTACTATAAGAACAAAAAAATAAACGAAAACGTGGATCTCTGGGTCACCGAAGGCGCGCATGTGAGAACGGTCAAAGTGGATGAAGAAGGGTACAAAAACAGGGTGCTCGAGTTCATAGAGAAATATACGGGGTGAGAAAATGATCACGAAGGTAAAAAATGTGCATGTGTTTAGAATTCCAGCAAACAAGGATATAATGGAATACCTGAAAAACTACGTGGAAGAAAATGAAATAAAATGCGGAGCCATAAACGTCATAGGTGCGTTAAAGAATGCGGATATAGGGTACTACAGCACAGGCCAAAAAAGGTACATAAGGGAGTACGTGGATGAGCAGTGCGAGATTCTCTCGGGATTGGGAAACATATTCAGAATAGGCGGGGAGTATTTCGTGCATTTTCACATAGTTTTAGGCAGGAGAGATTTCTGGGTGAAGGGCGGGCATCTCATAAGGGGAAAGGTTTTCGTGGCAGAGGTGATAATTTACGAGTTCGAGGGCGAGTGCCCGAGGATAAAGAAGGATCTAAGTCTGTGGCCTGAGGATATGTAACGGGGATTTGGCATGAGATGGTTGATAATTGTAATTCTCCTTTTAATTTTACTGGGAAGTGCCTCTGCTATTTCATCAGCAAATATGAACACGGGAGAAAAAGCGCAGTATATTGAAGGGGTAGACGTGTTGCACTGGAAGGGAGATATAGACTGAAATCAAGTTTTCCAAGATGACTACAGATTCGAATTCGTGAAAATTGAAAGCCGGCACAACTCCTCGGGAGGGAGAACGAGGTACTCGATATATTATTCATCCTCTCAGAATTGGGTCGCTGGAGGATACACCTCCCATCTCCCTGAGTTCAATCTCTTTTTATTTTCCATAATCATAGCGGTAGGGATAATAACAAAGTTTAGAAGGGCGAAATCCCCGTAAATTTTTATTTTCTCACTTTAATAAGATACTCTGATAGATCAGATGGTACCTCCGTGTTGGGAAATATTTTCCGCGCATCATCCAGTATGGGTTTTGGATTCCTGTATCTTGGACTAATATGCACGAGCATCAACCTTTGTACATTCGCCAACTTTGCCATCTCGGCTGCCTGCCTTGCGCTCGAATGCCCGTACTTGTTGGTTTTCTCCTCGAGGGAGGAATCGGTAGTGGCCTCATGAATCAAAATGTCTGCATCTCTGGCAAATTCCACAAACTCTTCGAAGGGCGCGGTGTCGCCGCTGTAGACTATCTTTCTGCCCTTTCTTATTCCCCCCGCAACCTCGTCAATCGTTATTTCTCTTCCATTATAATTTATCTTTCCTTCCTTCCTGAGAATTTCAAGGGTTTTGCTATCCAATCCCAGCGATTCCGCTTTTTCCCTGTCAATTCTAGGGATATCCTTTTCCTTGAAGCTATACGCCAAGCTTGGAACAGGATGCCGGGTACGAATCACCGAAATTATGTAATCTCCAAAATCTATCATATCCCCTGAGCTTAATTCGTATATGCGCACGGGGAAAGAGAGGGAGTAATATCCGATGGATAAATACCTCGTAACCATATTTATCGTCCCCGGGGGCCCGAATATATCTAATGGCTCTTTCCTCTCGTTCAGAACCATCGTTTGAATGAGTCCTGCGAGGCCTAAGAAATGGTCCCCGTGAAAATGGGTAATGAATATCTTGCTTATCTTCATGAAACTTATGTGAGTGTGCATTATCTGCCTCTGAGTTCCCTCCCCGCAATCGAACAAAAGAACTTCGCTATCCACCTGCAACCCGAGGGACATCACATTCCTCTCGGGCGAGGGCCACGAGCCGCCAGTGCCGAAGAAAACGATTCTTATGGTGGAAGGCATGTGTTCCAAATCGCAATCAGGTATTAAACATTATTCCAACTTTCAGAGGATAAGTTGAATTCCTTGAAAAACATGGGAAAAAGAGAGATAAAAAAGACAGGCAATTAAATATAAGCGGTCATAAGCGAGGGCTTTAAAGAGCAGGAGTTTAGAAGCAATGAAGGAAAAGAAATAATCTCTAACCATCAGATAATTTTGGGGATTTATAAATGGGAAATGAGCAAATCCAATGGATTTGCGAACGAGCCCTGCTTCGCAGGGCGTGCTCGCATCTTCCGACGCTCATTTACCCTCAAAGAAATTTTGTGGTGGCAGAAGGTTCTTCCGAGCTGGTGGTTCCTAAGTTGCAACTTATTCTCTCGGTGAAAATTTACAATTTAGAAGTTGATCCGCAATATCAATTAAATATGTGCCTAATCAAAGAGTAATAAAAATTAAACTAATGATTAACGCTTATTCGCCCTTCTCTGCCTCTTCAGGCGGCGCATCTTCTTCTTTCTCCATTTCCACCTCATTTTTCCGCGTTTTTCCCAATCTCTTGACCTGCGCTTCATCGTAA
>JALWEL010000018.1 GCA_027014065.1 DHVE2 group archaeon | reverse complement strand
GCGCCGAATTACCCCATGAGCTAAGAAATAATTCACATTTTTAAATATTTATTTTTTTCAGCCACTTTTTTATGTCTTCATGTAACCATTCGGGAGGTACAAGAGAACCATTTTCAGAATGAGAACGAAGAATTTTTTTGATGTATTCGGGATTTTTCTTTTTATAATATTCTTCGCAGAGGATTACAATTAGCAAGTAAAATCTACGCATTAACCAAGGTTTATCTTTAGGCTCGTTTAAATTGCGCATATATTCAAGATAAGGACGTATTGCTATAAATGAACGTATTGGAAAACCTCCAAAAACCTCTTGTATAAAAGAAGGATCTAAAAAACCTTTATATACATAATACCCAATCCTATTAAATGCAATACTTACATATCTCACTTTGTCGCAATTTGCCTGAATGCGACATATCTCATTAGCTTTTTTACCTTTCTTTCTCCAATTATTAATGTAATTTAAGTCTTCTTTTATATCTCTGCTAAGAAAATCGTATGTTTTGTTAAGAGCATCAAATCTAAGTTGTTGAAGTGTTATATCTAATTGGTATATAGTGATTGCCATTATTACCGTAGATGTTGCGGTAACTAAAGCCAATATGAGTTTAATAATATTTATATCTGTGGATATTATCCAAGTGAGCGCTACAACAGCCAAAACAAGTATTATAGCACTAATTGCCATTAGCTTCGACGTACTCATACTACATCACCAATGTGGTGGATTAACTCTCACAAAAATATATATTTTCTGTTGGGATTTGGTTTATATTATGTTTGCTCCCAACCACCATAGAAAATTTTACAACGTTGGGTAAGTTGCAACCCTCCAAAAAATAAAATAAGTGAAGGTGTGGGGGTGCGAGCGAGCCAAGAACATGGTAAGTTGCAACCCTACAGAAAAATAAAATAGTAGGAACCACCAGCTCGCAAGAACCTCCAGCAACCGGATACACCCCTCCGGGGTTTCTACGATTTTAAAGTAGCATCGGGAGAGAGGGGTCGGCCCTGCGAAGCAGGGCGCTGCGTGGGTACCCCTTTCTAAACCCACAATATTATTTGGTTGGGGTGATTTCACCTTTCCCCATTATTTCTCAATTACCTCCTATACTGATGTTTTAAGTATTAGCTTACGAACTTTATATTTAATCACTGCTCCTTTTTTATATCTCACTCACATCTTTTAAGGAATTCAACTTACCCACCCTTCAAAATCTAAAAATTACTTCTTCTGGTACTTCTGATTCACCACTTCGTGAATCTCTTCCGCCGTTTTTCTCCCTATCCCTTTCACCTTTATGAGCTCCCCGACCTCTGCGTTTATGACATCCTTAACGCTTCCGAAATGCTCTAAAAGCCTCTGGGATAGCTTTGCGGAAACATTTGGCAAGGATTCCACTATGAACCTCTGCCTTTCCTCCATGGTCATGGCCTTCTTCTCTTTTCTCAGAGATACCTCTCTTTTTTCTCGCTTTTCCCTATTGTAGAGAGCTTGGATCATCTTCGCCGTCTCCCTGGGATTCTTTGTGAAAATCACCGGCACATTGAAATCCACCAAAATGGAAGCCAAAGCTCCGTATATTGCGTTGTTATGGAATCCCGAAGAAAAAAGAGATTCTCCCTCAATTATAAGAACTGCGTTCTCGTAATTGCTCTTCAAATTTTTAATCTGCTCGAAGAGCCTGCCGTCCCTTATCGATTCTAAAAAATCGGTGGTGGTTTTTCTTTCGATTGCTACCCTGTCCGAGATTACGTAATCACCCACCGCAAGCTGAATGGGAACAACGTTGAATTTTTCTGCTAATATCTTAACAACCTCGCTCCTGAACTCCCGGGTGTCCACATGAATCTTCTCCTTCCTCACCCCATCTTCAAATTCAAACAGAGTGAGCTGGCCTTTCACATCCACCCTCTTTTCTTCCCTCTTCTCCTCTTCTTCGAATATTTCCCTCTGCTCCCCACTTATCTTCTCCGACAGAAATCTGCGCAACCATTTCATCTCCGATTTCATTCTCTTCTCTTTATTTCGAGAGGACCAAAGGTACGCGATGTCCCTCGTGCCTTTGATGCTCAAAATATACACTTCTCCGAAATTCGTTCTCCCCGTTCTTCCTTTCCTCTGTATCGTTCTTATCTCCGAGGGCACGGGCTCGTAGAACACCACCATGTCCGTCGCCGGAATATCTAAGCCCTCCTCGGCCACGCTTGTGGCAATGAGAACGTTGTACTCCCCTTCCCTGAATTTCTTTATTATTTCAACCTGCTGCTTCTGATTGAGCCCTTTATCTTCGCCCTTATTCGCCTGTCCCACGAAGCGCACGGCCCTTATGGATTCGTAATCCTTCAGATACTCTTCAACGATCCTCGCGGTCTCGCGGTAATGGGTGAACACGATTACCTTTAAATCCGGATTGTCAGCGAATTTTTTTCTCAGCAAAGTTCCCAAAGCGTTTAGCTTCGGGTTCTCCACATTCTCAATATTTTCCTTCAGAGTTCGAGCCGTTTTAACGATGTTCACGAATTTCTCATGCCGAACGAGAGTTCTGGCCGCCTTGCCCCCGCCCTTGCTGTTGCCCTCCTCTATTATCTTCATCAGATAATTGTAAAACGCATCGAAGCCTTGAGTCTCTAAGTATTCGAGGGAATAATCGATCTTGATTGCCATGCTCAAAAGCATCGCAGCCTGATAGTACTCACTCTTTCCCTCGCTTATCTTATCTTGAACCGCTCTTTGCTCCATGAGTATGTCCTTCCTCGAAACGCGCTTTATTGTTAAGAATAATCCGTATTTTCTCAGCTCAGCGATTATATCTTCATAAAGGCCTTTTACCTTCGCGTACAATTCTTTGAACTCTTTCGGCATTGGCAACTCGATTATCCTTATTTTCACCTCTTTGATGTAGGGCTTTACATCCGGATCGTCGTCCGTTCTGATTTCCACGTTCTCTATGCCTAAATTCTCGATTATTTCCATTATCTTCTCTTCCTTGCCCCCCGGAGATGCTGTTATTGCGAGAATTAAATGGTCTTTCTTTTTTCGGTATTCTGAGGCGATGTATACGTAGGCGTAATTGCCCACCGCGCGATGGGCTTCGTCGAAAATGACTAAATTCACATCATCTAAATTTATATTTCCGGATATCAAATCGTTCTGAATCACCTGCGGGGTGGAGATTATTATCTTGGCGTCCTTCCACATAGCCTCTCTATTTTTCTTTTTCACCTCTCCTGTGAACACCACCACATCTTCTGGGTTCACATTCATAAGAGATTTCACACTTCTCGCGTGCTGCTCCACTAGAGGTTTCGTGGGCGCTAAAAAGAGAATCTTTCCCCCTTTTCTGTGGAGAACCTCGGCCATGAGGAGAATGGCGATTATCGTTTTTCCCAATCCGGTAGGGAGAACTACCAACGTGTTTCCCTTCAGGCATGACTTTACAATCTTAACCTGATACTCCCTCTCGTCTATGGCATTCTCCTTTATCAACGGGTGCGAAATCACGGGAAGATATCGGCTAAACTGATTTAAATATTTCTGGATACCTGCCGAGGGAATAAAACCAAAAACTTTATAATTATGAGAGCATATAGGATTTAAGCATGCAAATTTCAAAAATTGCACATCTCTTACTTATCGCGGGGGTTGCTGTATATTTGCTTTCTTCCATAATGCCATGGCATACTCTAAACTTTTCTTCCTATAACGATTCTCTACGGGTATCCGAATCCATGACCCCTTTCGGCACATGGTTCAACTACGAGGACAACAGCAGTTACGTGTCATTTCTCATGGTGAATTCCAATTTCTCATCGAATAACACCACCTTTGGAAACATGCCACCCGTAGGCAATCGTCTCACAATTTTCAGCTTCATCTGGTATTTCTACTTGGTGAATTTTGCCGTGTTTGTAGCGGTAGGGGTAATAATGGCTTTCGGAGCAAATAAAATAGCCTACATCCTATCTTTTTTGGCAGCCATGATTATAGTGGGCAGCCTCCTCATCTTCCTTCTTATGTATCAAGATGCTCTAACTGCAGATATGCAGATTGCTGGCATATCTAATTTGGACATGTACGGAGGAAAGGTATTCACCATGGACGGAGTTCTAAGCTCCGGATTAGATTGGGGATTCGGAATGGCTATGCTATCCACAATTCTAATCCTTCTCGCATCTTTCATATACGTAAGCGCCCCGGAGGAGAGTAAAGTTAAGAGCAAAGTGGAGAAAAAATCCGTTGAGGAAAAACCCAGGGAAGTGAAGAAAGAAGAGAAAAAGGAAGAAGAGGAGGGACATATTAAGAGAGTAACGATTAAATGTCCAAATTGTGGCAATGAGTTTAAGGTTGATGTTGACATGTCCAAATTACCTGTAACCGTTCAATGTCCATATTGTGGCACAAAAGGAAAAATTGGGTGATGAATATGAGAAGAACAAAAAGAATGAAAAAAGATGAGGGAAGCATGGGCATCGGGGCATTGATAATCTTCATTGCTCTAGTGCTGGTGGCAGCCATAGCCGCGGCGGTTATTATCCAAACCGCAAATCACATAAGGGATAGCGCGGACCACACATCCGACAGAATTTCCCAGCAATTTTTAGGGATGTTCGATGTTATAAGCGTGTATGGAGATAGGGGCGCTTCGCTAAGCCATAATCTGTTAGCTATATCTATAAGCACAAAAGTGGTGAGCACCTCCGAAATAGACCTGAGGCACATAGCCATAACTATACAAACCGAAGATTCCGTGTCGCATCTGTTCCTATCCCCCGCTGTAAGCACATTGGATACGACGTACGATGCAGCATTATCCAAGACATCAAGCACCACCTACTCGGTGTACCTGCCCAACAGGGCCGTTGATTCTCCGTGGGACCCCGACCACGGCTCATACAACGTTGGACCCAACGACGTGGTTGTTTTCGTAATAAACCTCACTGCAACTGGACAGGAATTGCCCACACACACAACGTTCCAGATTCACTTCTCCAACACCTACACGGGAACAACCAGCAAGATAACGGTTACCACTCCAGCTGGCTACGAGAACGACGATGAATGGATAAGGATATATCCTCCGCTATGAGGTGATGCAAATGAAGAAGATAATTAAAAAAGATGATGGAAGCATAGGCATAGGGTCTCTAATAATATTCGTGGCCTTGATGGTTGTGGCCGCCATAGCCGCGGCGGTTATAGTTGGAACTGTGTCAAGTATGAGAGATAAAGCGTATGGGGCTGCAAACTCCGCGGACAACATGATTAACGGAAACATATGGGACGCTCAATTCGTTGGGTATAGAAACAGCGGGAACGAGCCAATCACCCGCATAGAAATAACCTTCTCTGTGGTATCTGATAGCATCGACATTAATTCCACGATAATCGAGTATTCTTCAAACAACACCCCGCCTGTGTATTTCAGGCTTAACTGGCAGCACACAAACATTTACACAGGATATCTATTCGCGGCAAACGTATCTGCATTCAACCACAACACCGAAAGCTGGAACCCTGCGGAGCACAAGTACTGGGCCTCTCCCGGTCAGTTGGTGATAATTACGCTCGACCTC
>JALWEL010000017.1 GCA_027014065.1 DHVE2 group archaeon | reverse complement strand
TTGCTGATAAAAAATATGAAACTCAAAGAGAAGGATAAAGTTTTATCTTTTGAGTTCTTAGGGTAAGTATGTACAGGTTTGTGGAGGAGTTGAAGGACGGAGAGCACGCAAAATTGTTGTTAGTGATAAGAAAAAAATATGGGTTGAGAGAGTACAGAAATCGTTTCGGAAAGTTCTTCGTGATAGAAGCGGGAGATAAGACCGGAAGCGTTATGGTCAAGTACTGGGGAAGGGATTACGAACAAACGGAGAAACTCTACCACGAATTGAATGAAGGGGATGTCATAGAAGTTGCTGGAAATTTTCAGAGCGATAATCCGCCGTATATTTCCGTGGATGCCGAATACGATGAGATACACAAAGTGGAAAATTATGATAAAACGAGGTTCATACCCTCCGCCGAAAATGTGGACGAAATTATGAAGGAGATATGGAAATACATTGAAAGCGTGGAAAATCTGCATCTTTCAAAGCTTTTAGATCTCTTCTTCGGAGATGAAAAATTTGTGGAGGATTTCAAAATCTGTCCGGGTTCATCCATGGGGCCGTATTCATACATCGGGGGTCTTGCAGACCACACGCTTAAAGTCATAAGAATATGCGAATCTTTGTCTAAAATATATGACACGGATCGAGATCTCATGGTCACCATAGCCGCCTTGCATGACATAGGCAAGATAAGGAGTTACGAAATTGATACAACAATAAAGCTCAGGGATGAAGCGAAACTTTTGGGGCATACCGTGATTTCGTATAACATGGTGGATGAGAAGATAAAGGAGATAATAGATTTTCCTCAGGATTTGAAAAACAGAATTCTTCACGCCATCGTATCCCACCATTCTCAAATTGTGGACAACGTACCTCAGAGAATTCGCACCCGCGAGGCGTACGTTTTATTCTACGCAAATTTGCTTGATCTCTCGCTCAAAGAGTTCGAGACGGAAGGTGATGAAGAATGGCAGTACTCGAAGAGAATGAAAAAGGAACTGTTTCTGGGATAAGTGCAAAAATAGTTTTGCAATACGAATCAAAGGAGCAGGCCGATAAGATACTGAAAAGTGTGGATGTGGATAATTACAATTTTGTGAAATGCAGGAGAGATAAAAACAGGATAAAATGCAAGGTTGAATCAGGGAGCATATCCTCCTTGCTCCACACAATAGACGATTTTTTAGCGTGTGTCATCTTGGCCGAGGACGTCTATCGTAGTATCTGATTCTCCTGCGGATGTATTTGAATGTAGTTGTTGCGTAGATTATTGCGATGAGAAGGAGAATGCCGTACGCTTCCACCGTTTTCAATCCTAAAATTATCGGCAGGGAGGCCAGGACGTTGAAGGTTGCGTGCATGGTAACAGCTGTAAGGTAACCTTTGCCCATGCTTCCCATTCCAAGAATCTTTTTCGATGAATAACCGAAACCCGTCATGGCCGTGGCGCTTCCGTGCAGCAACGCGGAAGATATCGACCTTATTATGGCCACGATGGCCCATGCAATTATACCACCAGTTAAAAGCGCCGAAACCTCGTACAGAAGGTTCTCGGTGGCCGCAAATCCGAACCCGGAGGATGCACCGTAAACGAAGCCATCCTCGGGCTCGTCCACATATTTCCTTGATGTTAGAACGCCATACGCTTTGGTTGCCTCCTCCACGAACGGTGCGATTATAACGGCGATGACTATTGCGTCCAGACTTGCCTTATGCTCTGCGAGGAATTCATAACTTCGCAACATATGGAACGATTCCGCATAGAAGTGAACCAGTGTTATTTCGATTATAGCCGCAATGATCACTCCGAAGGTGGCCCCCCACATAAATGACTTCAC
>JALWEL010000016.1 GCA_027014065.1 DHVE2 group archaeon | reverse complement strand
GACCCACCCAGAGCGAGATGGGCGAAGTGGACCGCGCGGCTCTGGAGGAGAGCCTGAAGAAAAGAAAATTTGTGTACGAAATCACCGATAATTCCTGTTTGGTGGAATTGGACGAGGAACCGCCCCACGAATTAAACAGGGAAGCTTTAGAGATAGGAATTCAGGTAGCTCTTATGCTCAACGCAAAAATCATCGACGAAATCCACGTTATGAGGAAAATAGTTATTGACGGATCCAACACCTCAGGATTTCAGAGAACCGCGCTAATTGCGGTGGACGGATTTCTCGAAACTTCCTTCGGTAAGGTGAAAATACCAACAATATGCATCGAAGAGGAAGCGGCGAGGAAGACAGAAGAAAAGGACAACGTGGTTGTTTATCGCCTCGATCGTTTGGGTATTCCCCTAATCGAAATTTCAACCTCCCCGGATATGAAGAACGGGCAACAAGTGAAGGAGGTCGCTGAGAAGATAGGCGCAATACTGAGAGCGACGAAGAGAGTGAGAAGGGGCGCGGGAACAATAAGGCAGGACATAAACATATCCACCGGTCAGGGAAGGGTTGAAATAAAAGGAGCTTCCAAGCTGAACATGATTCCAAAGTGGGTTGATCAGGAGATTGAGAGGCAAGAATCCCTCAAAGAAATCGCCGAAATTCTAAAAAATAGAGGCGCGAAGGTTGAGGAAAAGATATACGATTTGACGGAGCTATTCAAAGATTCGGAAAGCAAGATAATACAGAAATCCTTGAAGAAAGGGGGCAAAGTTTTGGGAATCAAGTTAGTTGGATTCAAAGGGGTTTTGAAGCAGGGAAAATACAGATTGGGAAAGGAGTTGGCGGACAGAGTTCGAGTCATCGGAATACGGGGATTATTCCACGGGGACGAGCTTCCCGCCTACGGAATAGGTGAAAAGGAAGTGGAAAGAATAAAAGAAGAGATGAATTTGGACTCGAATGACTCCTTCGTAATCATAGCGGAGAAAGAAGAAAAAGGAATCCTCGGGCTCAATAAGGTTATCGAAAGGGCGAAAATGGCGTTCCAAGGAGTTCCGGGCGAGACGAGGGCGCCCAAGGACGATGGTTCAACCTCATATCTTCGACCGTTACCAGGGGCGGCGAGGATGTACCCTGAGACCGATATACCACCAATAAGGATTCACCGAGAATACGTGGAAAAAATAAAACAGAGGTTGCCTAAAATGCCTGATGAGAGAATAAAAGAGATAGCGGAACTGGGGATAAGCGAACAGGATGCAAGGCAAATCGTGCACGATGGAATGGACGATGTATTCGAGAATATAACCAAGAAATACGGATATCCCACGATAGTTGCAAGGGCCATAATTAACGGCTGCAGTTCAATCGATTACGAGAAGATATTCAAAAATTTAGCAGAGGGAAAATTCGCGAAGGAGGCAGTGGATGACATAGTCCTGAGAGCGTGTAACGGCGAAAAAATAGACGAGATAATCGAAGAATATGGAGCCACGGAAGATGTGGACGCCATAATCAATGGCATCGTGGAAGAGAAAATAGAACTAATAAAAGAGCGGGGCATGGGCGCGTTCAAACCCCTTATGGGGCTCGCCATGAAAGAACTTCGAGGAAAAGTGGACGGAAAGGTGGTGAGCGAAAAATTAAAGGAGAAAATAAGGGAGAAAATCGAGACAACATGAAGGTTATTACCCCGAAATCTTTAAATATCCATCCGAAGATGTGAGAGCAATATCAGGTGGTGATGGAGAGATGAAAGTTCTAAAAGAGAAGGAGAAGGGAGTATCGGAAGTTTTGGGAAGCATATTGGTATTGCTTATCACAGTCACGCTGTTTT
>JALWEL010000015.1 GCA_027014065.1 DHVE2 group archaeon | reverse complement strand
AACCTCTATTTCCCTTAAATGCGGCTGTTTTATCTCGGGAATTGGAGTAACCGTGCCGCTAATTTCTCTTCTTTGGGTTGGTGTTTTTATTTTTAGCTTCTTTGCCCCGATTATAGGCTTCATCATGTTGAATAGTTTAGTCTTTGAGTCTATTTTTCCACTCATAGCCATATTTATCACCTCATGCGGCTCCGGTGAGCCTTAGCATAAGGTATCCCGAGAAAAGAAGAGCAAACCCAAATAGCATTCCTCCTTTCACTCTTCCATCTCTGAGGATTCCCATCATAATTCCATCACCAACTCCATGCATGAGCGTGGCCAATACAAACATGAATTGTATAGTAGGTATGTTTTCGTAAGCGATTTTCACAGGAATGTTTGTTATTGCACTGTTTGCTAAGCTCGATTCCACAGCTTTACCCGCTTTTGCCATCTGGGGCAAGAAGGAATCATTTAGAATAATTATAGTGGCCAAGAAAACGAAGAATGCCGTTACAAGAACAAAGCCATAGGTTGACATCTCTATTGCTCTCTCTTTCTCCATGAGCTGTGTTTCCCTTGCAGAATGTGCAACCATACCTAACACATCTGCCACATTGCCACCAGCTTGGTTAGCCTTTATTATAATAGCTACCATTCTATTTACTAAGGGGGTATTTACCCTGTGCGTAAAGTCTTCTAAGGCTTCATTAACAGGTACACCCCACTGAATCTTGGCAGCCATTCTTTTAATCTCATCTGTAAGTGCTCCATATCTTCCTGAAGATGCCACCACTATCGCTTCTGCAAGTGTCATACCAAACCTTCCTGCCTCGGCTAAATCTCTAAGAAAATCAGGAAGTCTTGCTTCTATTTTCTTTATTTTTCTGTAATAGTTGTAGTCGTAATACCCTGGAATTGCCAGAGCTATTGAAAGGCCCACTACAACCATGTCTAAGTAATTTATAGAGTTAAAAGTCATTTTAAGGAAATACATCCCTATACCCAAGGCCATTATAGCTCCGCCTATTCCGAAGCCTATGTATGTTACGTATTCTCCTTTCTTATCCTTTTCCTCAACCATTTTAACCTACCTCCTTACTTGTGCTGTATATGAAATAACTAAACACAAATATGATTAGCGGTATCATCAAAAGCACAGTCACTTCCAGAACCATCACAACCATTCCACTGCTGGAGGCGTTAATAAGTGCCATTATTGCTAATATAACCACAAGGAAAAGTGGAAATGCCACACCAACGGTCACGTAAATCTCTGCAAACATACCCATGTTTTCCATCTTCTTCCTAAGATTAAGTTTCTCCTCTTTTTCAAACTCCTCCGCCTTGGTTAAGAAGAAAGGTTTCAATCTACCTCCAGACGTGGCCGTTGTTATCACTCCCTGAAGGAATTCCTGCCACTTCGTCGAGGGACTTCTCTTTGATGCTTCAGCGATTGCCGTGAGAATATCTTTTCCTAAAAGCTCAGTGTCTCTGGTTATCCACTCAGCCTCCTTTGCTATTTCCCCATATTCCTCCCTCGTTGCTAATTCTTTGAATATGGTAGCAACCGTCACATCCGCAGATGAGAGCGAAGCTATGAAGTCCATAGCTGGAGCTAAGTGAGCGTCGATATCCTTCGCCCTCTTTTTGGCTTTAGATGAGGGGGAAGAGGGGAGCATCATGTATATAGCAATGGGTGGCAGGATTGCAATTGCTAAACCTGCTAAAATGAGTAAAATTTGTGTTGTTCCCGCCGTTTTAAGTAATGCTAAGAATATGATGGCGGCCGCACCAATTGCCCCCCCGATCCCAGCAAGCAGTGAGCTGAAATACACGAATGCCAGATACTCCTGAGGTCTTACTAATATATGCGCTCGGATCAAATCGGTTTCCAGCCTTGCATATTTCTTATTTTTTATATTCTCTTCGGCTTTTCGACCCATTACTTTCCATGCCATCTTGTAATATGGAGAGAGGTTTATGTAGGATGGTAAGCTTCCCTTGGGTAATTTGATTTTATATTTCATGCCCTCAACGGGTTTGGGGGCATACTTAGAGAACAACTTTGCAAAGATACTCATTTATTCACCTCCTTAAGGTTCTTTCTAACGTTCTCTGCGGTGCCCAGCGGATCCTTGTAATAATCCGCTATGGTATGCCATAAGTCTCTGTAATCAACGATTCTGTTTTTAACCCAATATCTGATTATATCCGTTCTTCTCTCAAATTCTTCCATCATCTCATCGTGAGTCAGGTTCTTCATTGTCATTATCTTGTCGAACAGGTAGCTGTGTCCTTTGTACCGATGCTTATCTTTGTCTGCGTCCCACTCAAAAACCACGTTTGTTATCAATTCGTTTGTCTCCGGTTCGAAACCAACAATTTCCACAATCTGGGTTATCCTTCTGACCATTTCATCCCTTACTCTAACCAGTTTTTGAATAATTACATCGTTAAGTGCGGTCATCAATATTCTCGGGCAGTTGATAGGCGGGTTCTCCAAACGATGAATCATGGATATTATAGAATCAGCGTGCATTGTGGAGTATGTGGTGTGGCCAGTGGCCATTGCTTGAAACATGGTGTATGTTTCCTGTCCTCTTACTTCTCCGACTATGATGTAATTAGGCCTCTGTCTTAAAGCGGCCTTTACCAAGTCGTACATGTCAATTTCGCCTGCTGATTTACCAGTCAAACTCTTTTCCCCTGTACCGCTTCTGGTGGCACCTGGGATCCAGTTCTGATGGGGTAGATTAATTTCTCTTGTATCTTCCATACTAACTATTTTTGCTCCTGGCGGTATGAACATCGAATATGCATTCAAAGTGGAGGTTTTACCACTTGCAGGCCCTCCAATAACAATCGCGCTCTCACCCTGCTCCACCATGAGCCATAGGTATGCAACCATCTCGGGAGAGGCACTCCCGTAAAGAACTAATTCCGTAGGGGTGAATGGTCTCTCTTTGAATCTCCTTATGGTGAATGTGGCACCTCGGGTGGTTACTTCTCTTCCGTAAGTCGCTTGAACGCGGTGACCCTCTCTGGTGGTAGCATCGAGTATTGGGTCTGCCACGGATATCTGTCTTCCGCATTTTTGCGAGACGAAAACAACGAATGAATTAAGTTCATCATCGTCTTTGTATTTTATCATCGTTTTTATTGATTGATATTTTTTGTGATATATGTAAATCGGTACATCAACTCCGTCGCAGGATATATCTTCCACATATTCGTCCCTTATCAATCCGTCGATTTTTTGATACCCTACATAATCCCTGATAATGTAATACATAATCTTCTGCTTTGATATCCTGTCCACATGGATATTACGTGATCTTAGAAAGCTCTCCACAGATTCGGTGAGGTACACCTCCTTATCTCTGTTTGTGAGCACTTTCCATGAGTACGTGAGCGTTCTTTCAAGCATGTCCTTTATTTCCTCTATGAGCTTTTGTTCCTCCTCGCTGAGGGGGGGCTCGATTAATTCATACAGCCATTCGTATTCTTCGCGGTTGTATATGATTCTCGCATAAACATATGGGGGGTAGATGGGATATACTTCCACCGTCTCATAATTCGGATTTTCTAAAGGGGGAATGGGTGTTATATCGCTGCTTTTCTTTGCCTTGTACTTTGGTATTTTTATCTTCACTTTCTCCTTAACCATGTTTTGAAACAAGACAGCGTTCATTTTTTTAAGTGAGGAAACCTTCGTCATCACATCACCTCTCAATACTCAAAACGAAATACACCATGTTAATGTTCGCGTCTTCAACGGAGAATATAGATATTGTGTCACCCGTGACCACATAATCCACACCCTCCTGAAGACCAGAGTTGTTAAGTGCATTCGTTAAATACTGTATCCAATAACCTGTGAAGTTGAATGCAAAGCTGGATGTGAATCTGTAAAAGTCCCTTACCGTAATATTGAGGGTACCCCCTATGTTATAGCTTTCAGAAGATACACCTTGCAAGGACACTCCTATGGCTCTCGTCTCCGTTCCAGTTATTGAGTCTGGAGAGCCGTAAATGTTCTGAAGAGTTGTATCTATGTTTACACCTGTGATAAGTATGGAGGTGACGCTTCCGTGGATTGTTCCATTATTATGGTAATCACTGCTATCAACAACAACCGCTCCATTGGCTGCGTTCCCCTCATCAAAATGGTACCATCCAGTGGCACCTGATCTGGATGGATAGTGGTGGCCAGCATAGTAGTCTGAGAGTATCTCATCAGGTGAAAGCGCCCGATTAAGTATTCTAACTTCGTCCATATACCCGTTAAATTTGTTTCCAAATGTGACTGTGCTGGTAGTAGGTTGAGGACTCCACGTGCCCCCCCAGTGTGCCCCCATGGGCTGGCCATTTATATATATCTGGGCATTACTTGAAGATACTGTATCTCCTGCATGTCCACTGAAAACAGCT
This sequence comes from DHVE2 group archaeon, assembly GCA_027014065.1. Classification (GTDB taxonomy): domain Archaea; phylum Thermoplasmatota; class Thermoplasmata; order Thermoplasmatales; family Aciduliprofundaceae; genus JAADDK01. The sequence continues at coordinate 1,208 of JALWEL010000015.1, read as the reverse complement.
GCAATGTGAATCCACGTGTTTAAGTACTTTGATGGAAGTGGGTCCGTGTCCACATAATGCCCATGAGTATCAGCGAAACGTATACCTCCATTATCCTTCATCCATAACACATATTGTTGGCTATGGGATATGAATGTTTGTCTAACCTCCGATTTTATATATACCCACGCCTCCAAAGTTATTGGGCCAGTTATGTCTAAGCTATCATCATGCGGAATGCTAACATATGCAGAAGAGCTACCCGGGAACGAAAGGGCATAGCCAAGGGGAATGTTCTGGAACTTAATATTGGGATATATGGCATACACTGCAGTTTTCGACTGATAATTGTACCTTAAAATTCCGCCATTGGCATATTCAAAAACTTCGGCGGCATAGTATTTATTTGGAGATATGAATTGCAAACTTCCGGAAGAATTTCTATATATAACGTTCCCGAATTTGTCCGTGAACTTAAAACTCATCATGAATTTTGAAACAGGAGGGGTCGACGGATAAAGAGACAATTGTCCGTAAGTCGGTGAGGCGAAGAATGGAATTCCATCGGCTCCCAATTTTATAGGGGCATATGCAGTATAATTGGTGTCTTTTGTGAGGGTTAAAATATCCATTATGCTTCTCAGGTTAGACAATTGAGAAAGCACTTGCCTGTCATGCTCCGCTTCGTTCCCCTTCATGGTTACCGGCACAACCTGCGTCATGAACATACCCAGCAATGCTGTGAATATCATCAATGCGAAAATCGTACCTACAGTCGAAGCTATACCTTCTTCCTTTTCGTAAACCTTTTTCATACTCCTGCCACCACTTAACTATACTGCGAAAATCGTATTTAAACTTTATCCCGTTTAAAATAGAGGTTCCCCTTTAAAAATGTAGGAAAGGTTAATATATGCCCTCTAATTTTTCCCCAGTGATGCCACCGTAGCTTAGCCCGGTAGAGCGGCTGATTCGTAAGGGCCCTTTCTCTAAAGAGAAAGCGCTCCAGCGGAAAGAGATGGGCTCCGGGTCATCAGCAGGTCGGGGGTTCAAATCCCCCCGGTGGCTCTTTGTAATGGGAAAATTTTTATATGCATGCTGCATAGTTAATTTAGACATTTTGGGGTGAAAAGATGAATTTAAAAGAGGTACAATCAAAACTCCGAGAAATAAAAGATATGGGGTTTGTAGAATCCCTTAGAAGAGGTCCAACAGGAGTTGGATATACT
>JALWEL010000014.1 GCA_027014065.1 DHVE2 group archaeon | reverse complement strand
GAACGTGTATATTCAGAATCCCGCCATAGGTAATTACACCGTAGAGATCATCGCTCAGAATGTGCCCGAGGATGCTGTTCCAGACACCAGCGCTGTGGATCAAGATTTCGCGATCGTTATAACCGGCGATGTTGGTAAGGTCAATCATTATTCTTCTGTTAGATTCTCCAAACAATACTACCAACCGGGTGACAGTGTGGATGTGTTCGCCATTGATTCTTATGCCAACACAAATCCTGCGGAGCAGGATTTGGTGAAGTGTGATTTGACTTCGGTGACAACGGGTGATACCGAGCGCTTGGTTTTAATGGAAACCTCCAAAGATTCTGGAGTTTTCAATGCGAGCATACCCACCGAAATCGGGCCTGCGAATCCCGGAGATGGAATACTGCAGGTGAACAGGAGCGATGTGATTACTGCCTCATATAAGGATTACCTGGGAAGCATGAGGAGTGCTAAAACAATCATAGACGGAGTGCCTCCTGTGGTGAATGGTGTATCCGTGGGTGATGTAAAATCCACCTCGGTGGTTATTCACGTTCGCACGTCGGAGATAACATCTCTGAAGATTTACTATGGAACTCCGGGCCACATGGGTAATGTATCTTACGATGGTTACACTACTGATCATTATGTGAAGATAAACGGTTTGATTCCATATACACGCTATTACTTCGATATCTACGCCGAGGACAAGGCTGGAAACGGCATCTATGACGATAATTCAGGTAATCATTACCTGTTCAGAACAGCTTTACCTCCATCCATACTTTTAGTTGCGGACGATGGAGGGAATTATCAGTACTCATCGGCTTTCATAGCTTATGAGTTAGATGATCTTGGATACAGCTACGATGTATGGGATACAACGACCCTCGGCTCTCCATCATACGATGTTATATCTTCATATACGATTGTGGTATGGAACACCGGTCCAGATTACTCTAGCGACACATTGACCACGATGGATCAGAACAATCTTGAAAGATACATGGATTCTGGGGGGCGTCTGATTCTCATGGGTCAGGATATAATCTGGGGCATCGGAGTTGTTGACCTCTTCACGAAGTATTTCCATATATCCAGTGTGAATCAGGACGCTATAAGTGGCACAAAGACCACTGTTTACGGAGTCTCTGGAAATCCCATAACGGGCAATTACACTTCTGGACTCAGTCTGAACTCCACGTATGACTTATGGATTGATGAACTCACAACCGACGGAAGCTCCGAAGTGAGCAACTTGTTTATGGATACGAATAACAAACCAATAGGAGTAATGGTGAACAATTCCACGTATCGCGCCATATTCATGGCGTTCCCATATGAATGTCTGGCGGTGGACGAATATCCCGCAGCAAAGAACATAACATGGAATATGATAAGATGGATTCTTCCGGAGAAAGATGTGTATTCCCTCTATCTTCAGGGCAACGAGTGGACCATAGTGGGAGAGAACTACTCTATCAATGTACTTCTGAGTAACAAGGACAACGTTGAGCACAGCACCGATGTGCATTTCTATATCGAAAATTCAACTGGAAACGTGGTTTACAGCGATTCGAAGAATGTAAGCGTGAATGCAGGAGAAGGCTTGTGGCTCTCTTTCTCGTGGGTTGCCTCCAAGGAGGATATTTACACCATGCACGTGGGTGTAAATCCAGCCGCTGGAGAGGGGGTTTTGCTTAACAACAACGTAAGTATGCCCCTCTACGCAAGGCAACTGCTTGGCACTTTAAATGTGGTGGTAGTTGATTCGTGGATTTCGGATTATTCTCAGTATGGGGATTTGGATTATATGAGTGAGCACTGGTACATGTACGGGGATTACAAGCTCCATTTTGACACGCAGTCTCTAAACAAAGAAGGCATAACTATTAATGACATTCTATCCACGAATCCCGATGTTCTCTTTATCTCGAATGCATGGGGCAAGGAGTACGGATGGGAATACACGGATAATGAGATAAACGCCATAAAGGTAGCCGTGGCAATGGGACATGGAATAGTGACAACCTTTGGTACATTCGATTCTGCAGATGCTCCCAATAATATGAAACTGGCTCCTATATTCGGATTGAATTCAAGCGTGGGTGGAAATTTGATTTACACGGTGCATAATTACACCATTTACAATGCCACTCATCCGGTTTTCAATGGGTTGAGGTCCCCTGTTGCCATAGGATACGGATACGCCATGGGTGGCCTCGTAACGGACGGGGCCAGGATACTGGCGGAAACGGATGTGGCTTCCAGCACAGGTGGAACGGGTAATATCACCGATTACAAATATGGAGGCGGAGAATCACTTTATTCCCCAACCATGCTTGAGTTCCAGTCATCGAGCGATGATGAGAAGAAGATGTTCTACAATATGCTTCTGTACGCATACCTCAACTCTTCTCCAATTGATTACGATTTGGCAGCTTTGAATATAACCACTGATAGACCGTGGGTTGAACCTGGAAACACGGTGAATGTTACCGCGAACGTTATGAACGCGGGAACCCACGACGATACCGGAACTGTGAAGCTGTATGCCACTTATCCCAACGGAACTAAGGTGTTGATTGGCGAAAAGAGCGTTTATATTGCACACAACTCCTCATCAAAGGTAATTTTCACATTTAGTTCTGCGGCGGAAGGGCGCATACTCTTAACTGCTGAGATAAGCTCTCCAAATGACATGATCTCGGATGACAATGTTACTTCTGGGTACATTTATTCGCGCATACCTCGCGGCACAGTGCTTGTAGCGGGGGTCGATTCCCTTGGCTCCGCATATCCATCCATGATGGTTTGGAATGAATTGAAGGAGAACTGGTACATGTATGGTAATCATACTCTGGAGTTCGACATGGGCACTTTGAGCGGGAAGAATATTACCTATCAGGATTTGGTCAACAGCAAAGCGGATGTTCTTTACATCTCCGATGCGTGGAACAATTATCCATCAAGCGGAGTATGGTGGGAGTTCAGCGATTCCGAGATTGCGGCAATAAAGCAGTACGTGTCCGAGGGGCATGGATTGATAATGAGCTCAGGCACTTTGAATGTGGATAACGTGCCAAATAACATGAAATTAGCCTCCCTTGCCGGTTTGGATCCAACAGCGAGTCAGCACTGGGCAACCACGTTCAGCACAGTTTTCAATATTAATATGAGTTACAACGAATCTAAGTACATATTCGCCGGAATTGATAATCCGTACGTGTGCGGTTTAGATTATACTGACTACGGTTGGGCTTTGAACTCCTCCGACCCTGCGGATTTGATAGCTAATAGCACTGATAATTACGCTGGAATATTCTTCCACAAGTACTCATTGGGAAGCGTGATTTACTTCTCGCATCTTCCAGAGTACGCGGCAAATGCTAACGATGCTGACAAACAGTTGGTCTACAATGCCATAGTTTTCACATATGAGAACTCCACCCAGCCTGTTGTGGACAATTCGAAGCCTTCGGTGAAGATAAACACGCCCAGCGATGGGGAAGTGCTGTCGGGGATGATGAGCGTGCAGGTTAATGCAACGGACAATGTATCATGGATCCCGCAGGTGAACGTTTACATAGTGAATGCCACTAACAATATGAGCTACAACACGACCCACGATTATTCTGCGGGGGTTTTCAAGGTGAGCATTGATACTCGGAGTCTCGCGGATGGAAATTACACAATAGTTGCCAGGGCGGTCGATTACTACGGAAACGTGAACTGGACATCCGTGAACGTGACAATAGACAATACTGCACCGCTGATAAGTATCTTGGGCCCCCATGAAAATCAAATCATCGTGAATTCTAATATAACGGTGAACTGGAGCGTTGTGGATCCCCACTTAGAATATGTGTTCTTGGAGATTGATGGTGGATCTTGGATCAATGTGACCGCCGTGCAAAATTACACGTTCCACAATCTCAGCGTTGGGACACACACCGTCGTGGTTCGAGCAACTGATATTGTGGGAAATGCAGCGAGCAAAGGAGTTGATTTCAGAATAACCGCCGCTCCGGTGCCCTCGGCGCCTCAGAATATAAGTGCCATTGCAGGCTTAGGGTACATCAATCTAACGTGGGAAGCTCCGGTGGACAACGGTAGTTCCACAATCATAGAGTACAGGATATACAGAGGCACCGCATCCGGCGGTGAGGTGTACATTGGAAACGTTAGCGGTTCTCAGTTGTATTTCAACGATACCCATGTGGCTGATGGCACAACTTATTACTACTTCGTCACAGCGGTGAACGGAAATGGAGAAGGTGAGCAGAGCAATGAAGTGAGCGCTACTACAATGACCATACCGGAGCTGGAAATGTTCGTGATGCCCGTGATCTTGATTGGAATTGCGGCCTACGAGATTAAGAGACGTCGCTGACCTCTTCCATTATTTCTTTTGCTTTTTTTTCTGGATTTTCCGCGTTGTATATGCTTCTTCCCACGATTATGTAATCCGCTCCCGCCTCGATCGCATTCTTTGCCTTGCCCCCCTGCGCACCCACGCCCGGGGAGAGAATTAGAAGGTCACCGGCGATTTTCCTTATCTCCTTCAATCTTTCGGGCCTCGTTGCAGGCGCGATTATTCCCCGAGCTCCTTCTTCTTTTGCAATTTTCACCATTTTTTCCGCGTTCTCTTGCATGAAGTCCAGCGCGCCGGGATGGGACATTTCGGTGACCACAAAAACGTCCATATCTCCGGCTTCTTCCACTGCCGCTCGGACAGAATCTCTGCCCACGAATGAGTGAACTATGATTCCGGAAGCTCCGTATTTCTTTGCGCTCCGCACTATCAAGCGGGTTGTGTTTGGAATATCTGCAACTTTAAAATCACAGATCACGCGTGAGAATTGGGAAATCTTCCTAACGATATCCATGCCGACGTTCATCACCAAAGGCCAGCCAACTTTAACAGCGTAAAGATACTGAGCTGTCTTCTCCGCAATATCGAGCGCTTTTTCCCTTTCGAGCACGTCTAAAGCGAGAATCAATCGGGACATAGTACCGTATCGCCTGGAAGTTGATTAAGGTTATTCTTGATTTATTTCCCGAGGGGATGGTCGTCCCCCCCAAATTCAAAATAAAAATACAGAGATGTGGAGCTAATGGGGAAATTACTTTTTCAAAATCTTTTCCTCTATGTCCTTTATTATCTTCTCTGCGATCTCCTTCATCTTTGTCTCGTCGAAGTCTGGTCCCTTGTTTTTGGGTAATCCAAAGTCCTCGTCCAAAGCATAGCTCAGGTGAATTTTAAGTCCAGCTTTCTCATATGTCTTTTTCAGGCATCTGTCTTTACATCCATCGATAACAACGTTGAAATCATCGTGGAGGAGAACTTGTGTTGGTCCTTCCACCTCGGGATACAGGGCAAGAGGGCAGCGCATGAACGCATTAGGAATTCTCTTCACTATTTCCCTCGCTATGAATCCCGTCATCTGCCCTATGTCTGAGCTTCCAAAGCAGCCATTGCCGCTTATCGTAATTCCGAACTTCTCGTGCTGTGTTTTTATTGTCTTTTTGGCCGATGCAGTTTTTATCTCTTCCACTGGTTTTTTCACGATCATCTTATCACCTTTTTCAAAATTTTTTGAATTACTTGATGGGTGAGGTACAACTAAGTCATAAATCTTTCTCTCAATGTATATGTATGAAAAAATACCGAATTTTTAAGTTTTTATGTGATGTTTTTTCTATTTTCTCAATTTCTCTTCCACCATCTTTGCCCTCGGTGCGTTGTTGATTATCCTGTAATAATTGAGAGCTTTGGAGTAATATTTCCTCGCAATTTCCTTTTTTTCGTCTTTGATGCACTCCGCGAACCTGAAATTTAAATCTCCGAGCCATTCATATTTTCTACGGCTCTTCATCTTATCCTCCACTTCTTTTATCATCGATGCCGCTTTTTCGTATCTTCCCTCCATGCAGAGGATCAGCGCCTCGCGGAACTGGAAAAACATGAGATTGTCATCGATTCCAGTTTCTTTCATGAGGGAATAAGCCTCATTCAAGTATTTTCTCGCCTCGTCCAAATTCCCCGTGGACACGCCGAACTCCACTTTTAATTCCAACACCTGAAGCTTCGTGTACACGTCATCAATGTTGCTCAGATATCTTTCTGCATCTTCTATTTTTCTCCATCCCTCCTCAAAATTTTTCTGCTCTATATATATCTGCGCCACTGCCAGTGTGCCGGCGATGACCATGTCCATGTACCCGTTCTTTTGCGCAATCTCTATAACCTTTTCCGCTTCTTTTTTTGATTCTTCGTAATTTAAGAGGAAATAGTGGAGGTCAGACATGGTGAGGTGGGTGTTGCACATGTGGTATCCGTCGCCAATCTCATCCGCAAGCTCTACGCTTTTTCTTCCATATTTCATTGCCTTCTCCAAGTCTCCGCTTCTGCTTTCGAGAATCGCCAAATTGTAGTAAGAAATCATCGTGTCTCTCTTCCCACCGATTTTGGAGGCGAGGTCAAGGGTTCTGAAGTAATACTTGCGTGCGGTCTCCACGTCCCCCTTGTAGTATTCGTATAGCAGCGCCAGATTGTTGTACACCTTAATCATATGCTTGTAATTTCCAATGATTCCTGCCATCTCCAGCGATTTTTCGTAGTACTCCACCGCCTCCTCTATCTTCTCCCAGTTGTCGTATGCAACAGCAATCGCATTGTACGCGTTTGCCATTGTTTCGTAGTCCATCACTTCAGACGCCATCTGGAGCGATTTTTTGGCGTACTCTAACATGCCATCGTAATTGGAGTTGTAGTAATTTATGACGGCCATGTTGAAATACGCCTTCGCAAGATCCCTTTTGCTTTCGTATTTTTTTGCGATTTTAAGGTATTCTTCCAGATAAGATTGAGCCTCCGATATATCACCCATTCCCATCTTCACTTCCCCCATCACCCCCGCAACCCGGCCATGCTCGAGGCCCTCGGATTTCGGAAAATACTCTTCCAGTATGCTCAATGCCTCTCTATAATTTCCCATCCGTAAATGGCATTCGGCCATGTTTATTGCCACTTTCACCCCAGCGTTTCCATTTTCCATGAGCTCTTGGTACAGCTCCACAGCATCTCTGCATAGCCCCTTCATCTTTTTGAGCTCGGCAATCTTTTCAAGCAGGGGATAAATCTCCTGAACCTGATTTCTCCTCTTGGCCAGCTTCATGGCCATCTCATAGTACTCCAGCGAGTCGGATATCGCTATGTTCTTTAGCGCGTCTTCACCCATTTCTTTTAGTAATTCGATTCCCTCGATTCTCCCCCCTAAGTAAAAATGCCTAGCGGATAGATGAGTGTTCCCCATGGCAAGATATATTTCTCCTATTTTTCCGTGTATCTCCGCTTTAACCTCTTTCGGTGCGGTCTCGTAGATTATCTCACGGTAAATGCCGTGCTTAAATTCCACTCCATAATATGTGGTTTCGAGTATGTCTTCGGGTATCTCCTTTGCCTTCTCTTTCCATTCCGAATCGATTTTGTCCAGAAGGGCTTGAGGAATTTTATTGCCTATGGCGGATAACGTCCACAGGAAATCGAGCAAATCATCTGGAAGCGAAAAAATGATGTTTTCTATGCTCTCTCTCAAGGTTTCTGGAGCACCGTACTTTCCCTCGCGGTGGTATTTCAGAAGGGTAATCGCTAGGAGCGGGTTTCCGTCGCTCTTCTCCGCAATTTCTTTAATCTCACTTTCATCCACATCCTCCGTCAGAGAATTTAGAATGGTGATTATTTTTTCTCTCTCCATGGGTCTTAGCCGAATAAACGTGCTGTGGGGAAGCATTTTTGTATCTTCGATTACGTGTATTATCTCCTCTCTTTTTCCAATGTCCCTGCCCCTGTATGTGAGGATGAGCATGATTCCCCTGTTGGAAATCTCCCGTGCCATGTACTTTATTGCTTCCATACTGCTTCTATCTGCCCACTGAACATCTTCGAAGATCAGTATTTTTTCCTCCATTTCATCTGTGAAGTAATTGAGGATTGAGTCGTAAATCTTCAATTCTTCCGCCTCTGAAATTGCGGAGCTTTCACGGATTCCGTACTGCGATGAAATTCTTCTCTCGGAGAGAAATCTTATCTGCTCTTTTGTAAGACCCTTCGTCGTTATGTATATCTTCGTGCCCCATTCTTCTCCGAGGTCCAGCACCGATTTAAGCCATACGTAAATTTCCCGTATGTCGTTGTACTGTATAAGGTAAGAGAGGCAATCCAGCACGACGTCCTTTCCATTTTTAATCTCCCGGCTTATTGCTTCGAATATTTCGAAGTATATGCGGTGCGGATCCAGAGGTGCGTTGCCAACCACGTATTCGCCCTGACTTTCTGGGGAGGTGAATACCGCTCGGAATTCGGATTTGCACTGCTCAACGGAATCTATTAAGATCCCTATTTTTTTCTTCTCTCTGCTTCTTGGAGACCCTATCTTTTTGGAGGAGAGTGATTCAATGGCCTTGGTCTCCTCATCCTTTAGGAATTCGGCTCGAAGCGATAGGAGGATGAGATGATTTCCCCGTTTAGCTGCATCTTGCACATTCGTTAAGAATTCCATCACTCTTTTTATCCCGTTCACGTAAATGAGGTAATTTAAATCGTCGATGAAAACAACGTAATTTTCCTGGGAGTTTAATACATCGAGGATGGCGCCTGTGACCTCAAATTCCAGATTTTCGGGATTCACGCTCTTGGCGGAGGTGCTTATTCCGGTGAGCCATATCTCATCCTCTCTCTTAGGTTTTTCAACGAGGATTGCCAATGATCTTCTATCCTTTCTCAGATGCTCGAATATTCCCCACGAATCCCCCGCGTTCTCCTCGTAAATGGTTATTATCCCACTCTCTTTTTCAATATCCATTGCTATTTCTTCGATTCTTCTCTTGGTGTATTCCTCGCTCAGCCTCTTAACGCTGGTCTCTCCGCCCAAAGCTTCTTCGATAAGCGAATACGGATGAAACTGGGAGCTCTCGCGGCCTCGGGCGATTCTTCCCTTCTCATTGCTCCTTTTGAGAAATTCTTCTAAGAGCGCGGTTTTTCCCATGCCTGCTGGACCTTCTATAACCACGACTCTCCCTTTGCCTTCCAACGCCTTTTTATGCTCTTTCTCGAGCAAAACAAGCTCCCTTTCCCTGTTCACGAAAAGCATTCATGTATGTAATCGGGTTGGGGAATATAAAGGTGTTGATTTCTAAGAAAAAGAATGCCAAAAACTAAAAACCCCCTTTCCCATGCCCCGTTTATGTGGCAAGAGATAGCGAAGTTCGGTCGCAAGTTAGTGGATCAGGGCCTCGTTGGGTCGCATTTCGGGAACATAAGCGTTCGCGTTGGGGATTACATGTACATAACCCGCTCTGGCTCCATGCTCGACGAAATAACCAAGGATGATGTGGTTAGAGTTTCAATTTACAAGCCTACCTCGCTGGATTTAATTGCCTCCTCTGAGGTCACGGCACACAGAGAAATTTACAAGAACACTTCCGCGCTTGCCATAATTCACGACCATTCGCCATTCGCAGTGGTCGAATCTCTATTGCACAAAGAAAATGGAAAGGATAGAATAACGCCCATCGACTCCGAAGGTTCATATTTTCTCCACGATATTCCAATTGTTGAGGGAGGAATAGGCACGGAGAAATTGGCGAACAATCTTGCCAAGGCGCTGAGCGAGAGGAAGGCCGCAGTTGTTTACTCGCACGGCGTGTTTGCGAGGGGAAGCATTTTAGAGGAGGCGTACGTTGTCGCCAGCATGGTGGAGCACTCGTGCAAGATGATGTACTACTACGACCTTGCGAGAAAATGATTAAACTTGTAATCTTTGACATGGATGAGACAATTGTGCATAACAGAATTCCCTTCTGGGAGATGCGCGATAGGATAATGAAAGAGCTTCGCTCTTCTGATAACCCGCCTCACCTTTACGAATTTTTAAAAGAAAAGGGAGAAAATTACCTCGAGTTGTTGAAGAGGGAGGAAATAAGGAGGGCAAAGAATTCCTACGTGGACGAGAATTTGGAATACGTGATAAATGAATTGAAAAAGTTAGGTGTGAAAATAGCTGTGGTCACGAGAAATTGCAGGGAAGCAACTCTGATTGCTCTCGGAAGATATGCGGAGCTATTTGATTCGATAATCACTCGGGAAGACTCTTTCCCGCCCAAGCCCGCACCGGACGCGATTCTCTACCTCATGGCGAGGTTCAATGCTTCTCCATCCGAGACCATCGTGGTGGGGGATTACGACTACGACATCGACGCCGGGCGGAAAGCGGGGTGCATCACGGTGAGGGTAGGAGAAGGCTATGGGGATTACAGAATATCTAATTTGAGAGATATAATTTCCATAGTCAAAGGTCAAGATTCTTGAAATGGTAATTTTAGGCGAAAACTTTATATACGTCGGATACATATCATACATTTGTCAGACAAATTGTCTGATAGGAGTGATTAAAATGGTAGATTGGGAAAAGAAAGAAGAGGAAATAAATGCGATAATCAACGAGATAGATGCCCTCATTGAAGAAATAGATCTCCTCCTGAACGATGATGTGTTAACTTTGGACAATCCACAGGTTGCAGTGGAAGCATAAATTACGATGATCCACCTTCACCCCTCTTTTCTATTTCTTCTCCGATTTTTTGTGCATCTTTTAGGATTTTATCCGGGTCTTTTTTGGTGAGGTATTCAATCTCTCCTCTATCAAAGTGGAGAATATAGGTGTAAAGAGCTCTCAGCTCTGGGTTTAAATCGTAAAGTACTCTGAAATGCGGGAGTATGCTCTCCTTTACTTTCCCCGGGGATGTGTGATAAATTCTTCCAACCTTTGCGCTCACGCTCTCCCTCCTGCTTCTCGCTTCTTTGCTCTTGCTCATGTTTCTGAGCCATGTGGGGAAATTGTACCTGAACGGGTGTTTTTTGTATTTTTCCTTCTTTGCCACACTCACCCCGGCGAGCATGTCCATGGCGTAGCCCCAGAGGGCGTAGTGCTGCCTTTTCATAACTCTCCCTAAATACACGTCCGCCTTCGAGATATACTCGTATCCTCTTATCAAATCATCTAACTCTTGATATTCAAGGGGCAGGTTTTCCTCCAGCCAGAGCATAACGAAATCCGGTGTCTCGTCCAAATTTCTCATTATTTCCTTCGCGTGTTTGAAATGCTCGGTTCTGAGCGTGACCATGGTGGCGCTGTAAATCTCGCTTTTCTCATCCCGCAATCCGATTGATTTTATATCCGTTATTTTCACAACTTTTTTACCCTGAGCCACGGCCTGCAGATCATTTATTGCGGCTCGTAAATCTCCATCCGCCTTTCCTGCGATCATGTCTAGAACAGCGCGGTCGCAAACTATGCCCTCCGCTTTGCAAATGCGCGAGAGAATTTTAATCATCTGCGCATTGGTTAGAGCCCTGAATTTCAGAACCTTGCACATGCTTCTGAGCTTTGCCCCCCATGTGCCGCTCACGATTGAATAATAATCGTTTCCTATCAGAATTATCGGCTGCTTGGACACTTTGATGGTTTCCACAATTGCCTTCTTTCCTCCCCTATCGTCCTTTCCCTCGTAGAGATTATCTGCCTCGTCGAATATTATTAATTTGCGTCCTCCTCTTTTGGATGATATGAACTCGCCCTCGTCGGTGAATGTCTCGTTAACCGCGCCAACCATTGCGATTCTCTTTATGTTCTCTTCGTTTCGTACATCGCTTGCGTTTAGCTCGATTACACCCCAGTGCATGTCGTTGGCAAGAGCCTTAGCAGCCGTAGTTTTCCCGCATCCGGGCTTTCCTACGAGTATGAGGGGTTTTTGAATGTTTCCCTTATCCCACTCCATTGCCCACTTCTTCATCTCCGCTATAATTTGATTGTTTCCCACGATTTCCCGAAGGCTCTTCGGTCGATATTTTTCCACCCATGGCAATTCCATTAAGAGGCCATGCAATTGCTCGTATTAAAAATTTGCAATTCGTAATCCTTAAATATTCGGTGGCAATCCTCTGAACTATGACTTTCCAAGAAGCCGTTGATAGGTTACTCAACAAAAAGATATGTATGAAATGCCACGCTCGCAACCCTCCCAATGCGACGAGATGCAGGAGATGCGGCTACAAAGGTCTGAGGCCCAAGGCTAAAGAGAGGAGAGGCGGGAAGTAAATTCAATTACCTTTTTCACCCCAAGTTTTATGTCTTCCATTTTCCATCCGTCATCTTTTATTTCCTTTGAAGGGGGTACGTGCACGAATATTATCTTTGCCTCGCTCCTCTTTTTTTCTCGATAATAAAGCAGGGAGTAATAAAGGGCGTTGCAGATGTACGTGCCCGCAGAGAAAGATGGCACCGCCGGAAATCCTTCGGAGTTCAAATACGATACGAGCTCGAAAACAGGAACGTTGGAGATATAGCAATTTTTTCCATCTTCGAAGAGCTTCTCCCCTTGAGCAATTACTCCTTCGTTGTCTGGAATGGATGCGTACATTACATTTATTCCCAACATCTCGACTCTGACTTTTTTGGAAGAGGGGCTCAAGCCGAGGGCAACCACTATATCAGGGTTCAAATCTATGATTTTCTTAGCGTATTCCTTCGCCTCTCGGTACGTGACTGGTATTAGAAATTTTCTCTCTACATCTATTTCTTTTGCTGCTTCCCACGAGGGATTGATTTTGTATTTATCGAAGGGGCCGAATCCGCTAATTACTATCATAGCGCTTCAGCTGCTCCATCACGTAGTTTCTTATCTCATCCTCCTTCGGATATTCTCCCACTATTTTTCCGTCTTTCATCACGGGCTTTAATATCTCTTCTACTTCCCCACCGCAGACCTTGCATTTATCCACTTCTTCATAACTAACTATGAATTCTCCGCACTCTTTGCAGCGATACACCCTCTTTCTCCCGCTGAACTTGCCCTTCTTGGCCAAAGGCTTTCCATCCACTTCCACGATGTCCATGGCGTAATCTATGGTCTTGGCATTGCTTATCGCGGTCCCCACTCCGAATCCATCCACTAAATCTCTTAGATTCCTCACGGTGTCCTCGTCCAAGCCGCCGGAGACGATTATACCAACGTCTTTGTGCCCCCGAATATCCAGTTCCCAGCGCACTTCCCTTATTATGTCTTCGAACTTGCCCCTGCGAGATGAGGGCGTGTCGAGGCGAATTGCTTTTAAGTCTTTTATTATCTCCGCCGCCTTTATTGCTTCGAATTTCTCGTCTCCGAATGTGTCTATTAGAGCGATACGGGGAACATTCTCCGAGATGAACTCATCGAAGTACTCCCACGCCTTCTCCTCCCCCAACGTTAATATAAGAGCGTGTGGCATTGTGCCGCTTGGCTCTTTGCCTATGTGCTCCGCGCCTAAAATGCTCGATACTCCATCGCATCCTCCTATGTAGGATGCCCTGTCGATTAGGGGCGCTATTGCGGGATGCATTCTCCTCACGCCGAAAGAGAGAAGGGTCCTGTGACCTGCGGCGATTCTTATCCTCGCAGTCTTTGTCGCAATCCCTGATGCTTGGCATATGAACCCCAATATGGGTGTTTCAAACACCGTGAATTCTTTGTAATCTCCTTCTATTGCCATCACTGGAATTGGGTATCCGCGATAATCTCTACGTGGAAATATGGTACCTTCAGGGAGTGCGTATATGTTCACGTTCTCTCCTTCCATGAGGTGCAGAACTTCATCTAATCCGGCGAAAACGGTCCAATCGTAAGGGGGATTCATCACTGTGAACTCCGCGTAAACCCTGATTTCTTTTCCTATTTTTTCCAGAATTTCCCTTGTCCTCTGGAAATAGATGTCGGTGGTAAGCCCGTTTTTTATCTCTTCCTCGTTTGCCATGTGGAATCTCATAGCTCATCACTCCTGAGAATTCTCGCACCGTAAATGTTTTTCATGTAATCCAGAGCCCAGTTGTGCGCCTCTTCGCTCGTTCCCGCGCATAAATCTTCTATTATATTAACTTTAAATCCTCTGGCGAATGCCCCGAAGGCCGTGTGCATGACACATATATCTGTTGCCACCCCCACGATAAAAACCTCATCTACATTTTTATTTTTAAGTATGTCCCGCAAGCCCGTGAATAAAAAGCCATCGTAGGTGGTTTTCTCCACCACTATGTCATCTTCTTTTGGGGCCAATTCTTCCACGATCTCCGAGCCCCATGTGCCCCGCATGGCGTGCTCGCCCCAGATTTTAATCTCATTATCCTCTTCTTTGTGTGAATCTTTTAGATACACAACTACCCCCCTTTTTCTGAATTCTTCAACCTTTTCTGCCATCTTGCCCACGATTTTTCTCGCTCCTTCGCCCCCGAATTTTCCATCCACGAAGTCGTGAATCATATCAACTATGAGCATCGCTTCCATAATGGGAAATCTCCGCCCCATTACTTTAACCTTTCTCTTTAACTGGAAATTTTTGTTTAATGACGTAGTGTAATTTCACTATAGAGTGGTACAGATGATACACAAGATTCCATTATGTCAAAAAATTTGTTTGTTTTAGCGATTTTTTATCCCAAAAATGCATTTTAACTATGCAGTGTAACTGTGTGTTTTACGAGGTGCTGTCAAAATATTTAAGTAGTATGGCTATGTAAAATTAAAGTTGATGTATTTGCCAAAATATGATTGTGTGTGGTATAATAGGTGGTGAAAAAAATGAAATCAATAAGGGAAAGGAGAAAAATAGTGGTTTTGGCCATAGTGTTAGTAGTTGTAGCTGGCGGTCTATATATTGGCTTGCTTTCGGGTCTCGCAAACAACAGCGTTAAGATTACCAAGGGGTTCAGGACCTTTGAGGATGCGCGATACGTGGGAAAAGCGAATCCGAATCAGGAGATATGGGTAACGATAGCGTTGAAGTGGCAGCATGAGAGGGAACTGGACAAATTTTTGGGAGAAGTGAATGATGTACGCTCACCGATGTATCACAAATACATGAATTACGAAGTTTTCAAGAACAATTTTGCGCCGTCGGAGGAAATTTACGGAGAGATGCTTCAGTGGTTGCATGCGAACAACATCCATGTGGAGAAAACGTACGCGCTGAGGAACGCGATCACGATTCATGATACGATAGGAAAGATAAGCAAATTGTTCGGGATAAAGATGGGGAAATACAGGAGCGACAATCCCCATTACAAGAATGAGTTCTTTGCGGCGATGAGCGCGCCCCGTGTGCCTGCGAAGTTTGCCCCGTACATATATGCGATAACGGGGTTGGATAATGCGACGAAGTTCCATTTGAATTACTTCCATGCGAGTAGCGGCACCGACTACCTGAGCGGTGCGGATGTGGCTCGGATGTACCATGTGTACCAGCTTTACAACAACTCGGCAAGCGGGGCGGCCAGTTCGCATCATATATTTGCAACAGGATTGCGAGTAGCGACAGTTCTGTGGGAAGGAGATGCGGCACCGTTCGATCCTGATGCGGTGACGTATTATTACAAACATGTCATCCCGAGTTGGATACAGAATTTAGGTGTGATGTCCACAGTTCACTGGCATGGTATGAGTGGGACACACTCTCCTGGCAGCAACACAGACGGAAGTGTATCGGGAGAGAACGAGTTGGATTTGGAGATGGTTGGAACATTGGCGCCAGGAGTGGATGCGTTCTGTGTGTATGGGCCTGGAGACTCTCAGGGTCATCCTACTGAGAACAATTTCCCGGATAATGAGTACAATTACATACTCAACACCCTCGCGGCTGATACCGATAAGATTTTAGTTGCGGTTAGCAACTCTTGGGGTGGTGGAGATGCTTCAGGCTCAGCGGCCACCGATAACGCTGTGAAAGCGCTGAATGCTATGGGGATAACGGTACTTGCATCGAGTGGAGATGATGGAGATACTGATTCTCCAAGCTATCCATCCACGGATGCTCATGATATATTCGGGTTTATAGCGGTTGGAGGTACAACGCCGTTTCCCAACGGGAACGATGTCACTTCTTTGAACGATGTTGCTACCATGGGCTACAACGTGAACCTTGCGACTCCCAGGAGCAAGGAAGTGGTGTGGTACGATTCTGCCCACACGGGTGCTGGAGGAAATCAGGCGCATCACTGGGGTACCCAGAGTGGAATCAGTTCTTCGTATGGGATTTCGTACTGGCAGAAAAATTATGTGGGCTCGTATAGCGGAAGGGTAACCGCCGATATATCTGCAATGGGAAATCACACATTGGTGTATGTTAGCAAACAAGGTTCAACGCAGTGGAGCGCCATAGCGGGGACCTCGGTTGCGTGCCCTGTGGTGGCTGGCATGGTAGCAGAGATGGCCGCTTACGTTGGCGTGCAATACAGAGTTTCAAATCATGGTTTGGGATATCTTCTGCCCACAATCTACAAATTGGGATATGATTATTACCACAATGGTAAATACTCAAATAACCCTCCTTTCTATGATGTAACTGAGACTCCGAGTGGATATCACAATGGAGAGACTCAATACTGGGCGAAAACTGGGTGGGACCCTGCTAGTGGATGGGGAGTCATTAATGCATGGGAGTTTATTCACGATATAGGATTCACACTCTCATCGAGTTCCACCAGTGTAAGCGTAAATGCGGGAGATAGTGCAACGTATTACATAAGCGCCAAATTCCCGTATGACTGGACTACGGAAGTAGGGCATTTCGTGGTTACTGGATTGCCTGCGGGAGCAACATATTCGTTCTCTCCTAATTATGTGCATCCCACGGGCAACGGAGCGACTGCTAGTACTACTTTGACTATACACACCACCAGCTCCGTGGCAAATGGTGATTACACGATAACTGTGAAGGCTTATAGTTACAACCATACCACTGGCCATTGGGGTAATCTTTCCTCTTCCATTACCCTTCATTTGGAAATCGGGTCGGCTAACAGTGGAAATTCAAGTGGGTATCTAAAAGGCGTGGACGTATCGCACTGGCAGGGAGACATAGATTGGACTAAGGTATACAACGCGGGCTACAGGTTTGCGTATGTGAAGGCAACTGAGGGCACTACTTACACAGATTCTAAGTTCACGCAGAATATCAACAACGGGTACTCCGCGGGGCTCATGATGGGTGCATATCACTTCGCACATCCCGATAGCAATTCCGCAGTTAGCGAGGCGGATCACTTTGTGGATGTAATTTCCCCATATCTAAACAAGATGCAGTTACCTCCTGCACTGGATCTTGAGGATGGTTCATCGTTGGGCAAAAGTGCGCTATCGCAGTGGGTAAATACGTTCATGAACGAAGTGAAGCAGAAGACGGGAATCATGCCTGTGATATACACGAATACAAATTACGCAAGTCACTATTTAGATTCATCCGTCACACAATGGCCTTTGTGGATAGCACATTGGACATATGATCCAAATACCCAACCAAGCACAGGTGTGTGGAACGACTGGACTTTCTGGCAGTACAGCGATAAGGGCTCAGTGCCTGGCATTGGAAATAACGTTGATCTTGACCTCTACAAGGGAAGTGCCAACGGTGGCGGACGCGGAGGAGGCAATGGCGGAGGTAAAGGAAATTATTATCAGGGTGATATAAATTGGAATAGCGTGTATAACGCGGGCTACAGGTTTGCGTATGTGAAGGCGACGGAAGGCACGAGTTACACAGATTCAAAGTTCTCACAGAATATCAACAATGGCTATGCTGCGGGAATGCTTATGGGTGCATACCATGTTGCGCATCCTACGAGCAACTCGGCGGTAAGTGAGGCGGATCACTTTGTGGATGTAATTTCCCCGTACCTCAACAAGATGCAATTGCCACCTGCGCTTGCCCTCGTGAGCGGCTCTTCCATGGGCAAGAGCGCGTTATCGCAGTGGGTAAACACGTTCATGAACGAAGTGAAGCAGAAGACAGGAATTACTCCGGTAATATACACGAGCAAAGACTATGCGGCCAATTATTTGGATTCATCGGTGACGCAGTGGCCTTTGTGGATTAAAGATTGGACTTATGATATTAGCCATTCCCCCGAGACCGGCGTGTGGGGCGACTGGACATTCTGGCAGTACAGCGACAGTGGATCTGTGCCTGGAATAAGTGGAAATGTGCCTCTTGATGTTTATCACGGCTCTTCCTATAATGGCGGCGGTGGTGGAAGCGGAGGAAGCGTACCTGGAGCACCACTGAATCTTGTGGCTACCGCAGGAGATGGATATGTGAAGCTCACTTGGACAGCGCCGTCTAACAACGGAGGATCCGCAATAACAGGATATAAGATATACAGGGGTACGAGCAGTGGTGGAGAGAGTTATTTAACAA
>JALWEL010000013.1 GCA_027014065.1 DHVE2 group archaeon | reverse complement strand
GTAGATATTAACAAGAAAAACCTTATATAAAGTTAATAAAACCGACATGCTATGATTAAAGGGGACATGAGCAAAGGAGGGATTTACATTACGAGGGTTGAATATGTGAAAGAAAAATATGGAACCGAAGGATTGAAATCGCTTTTAGGGAAGATGAAAGAGTATGGTTTTGAGGGCAAATTAGATGAAAAATCCATAAAAATAGCGGAGTGGTATCCTCAAAAATACAACATTCTGTTTTTGAAAGCATTCAAAGAATTATTCGGAATGAATGCATTTAAAAGATTGGCAAAGGAGTCTCCGAAGGCGACGGTGGATATCGTCGGCTTATTGTTGAAATGGCCATCGAATCCGGAGGAGCTCGTAAAAATGGCAAATGATTACTGGCATGTTTTTTATAATTTTGGAAGATTGGATGGGAAAATGATTCACGGTGGAAAAGCGGAGATTCATGGTTACGAAATATCAGAAGATCCTATTTTTTGTGAGTTTCTAACCTATTATTTTAAAGGGCTTGTGGAATTAATTGTGAAATCTCCCGTGAAAATCGAACATACAAAGTGCGTGCACCGCGGCGCCGATCACGAGGTCTGGGTGATCGAATGGGGCCAGGGGGAATAGGCAAATTCAAAAATCCAAAAGCGTTTTCTGATGCTTCATCTCGTATACTATTCTACTTTTATTTTTCCACTCTTTCACCTTCACCTTTTCCCCTATGAACTCTAAGGCTTCATCTATCGTGCTGAACTTCACGGGTGTTTTGTACATTGCGTGGCGCACGGTCTCTCTTATTACCCACACCCCAAGCGGCAATTTATACTCCGGGGTGATTTCACGATAAACGATTACTCGAGATTGCCTTCTTCTCGAAACCAAATGCTCTTCCACCGCTAACCTTGCAGCATAATAAGCACCGGTTATATTATCCGCATATTTCTTTCTCCCCGAGTACGGCTCGTAATCCTCTCCGATTATTGTTTCTCCCGGGGAATATATTGCTCCCTTTAGCCAAGATTCCAACATCTCGAATTCCCACGCTCCGGGGATGAGAAGGATGTGAAACTCGTTGCCCATGAACGAAATTGACTAATATTTGATTTCGCTTATGATTTCGTAATCCCTGATTTTTTCAAGCAGGTATTTGCCAATTGCATCGTCCACGGCGGTGATGCTCCACCTCGTTGGAACGAGTTTTTTATCGGATCCCAAAACTCCCGCGGACAGGATTCTTTGTATGTAATCGACGCTTAGCCCGTAGTTGTACAGCTCGATTATCACCTTATTCGCCTTCAGGCGCTCTTCAACCACGCTATCCACTTTTCTGGGAATTGCAGGGTTATCCACCACGTCCACCTTGCGTGGAATTATAAGGGGACCGGTTGGATGGAAGAATGTGTCCAGCGATGGAGCCATCCTTATTTTTTCCACCTGCACTTCGGTATCCAAAGGCTTTGTGGACATGGAAATCTCCTGAGTTACGTCTATTATCTTCCCGTAGGGCTTTTTCACATTAACCTTAATTGAGGCTCTCAAAAGCGAAGATGTGTTTTTCATAACGAAATCCAAATCCTTCCCATAGAGATTAGAGGTGTCCGCTATCACCGAGGCCTCTTCGCTCTGGGACACCAGCGGCCCGGCGAGCACGTTTGGATAACCGAACCTGCCCACGAATATGGAAGGCGGTGAAAGTCCAAAAATATCATTTGGGTTGATTTGCAGGCGGGGCATGTAATTCTTTGCAGCCTCCAAAATCGGACATTTAGGCAATCCGCACCAAAGCCGACCCTTGCACCGCACGCATAATTCTCCGAACACGGAAATAGAGAGAATAGGTATGATTTAAAATTTGTTGTGCCTGAAACTTAATATAAGGC
>JALWEL010000012.1 GCA_027014065.1 DHVE2 group archaeon | reverse complement strand
GTTGTGCACGTGGCGGTTAGAGATGTGGGCGGGATTTATTCGCTCAACATCTACGACTTGGACAGCGGCGAGGAATACGGGCCCAATAAACTGGGCCATACGCATTATGATTTAGAGCACAAATTCTCCGCCTCTTTGCTGCAGGCGGGCGTGGGCAGCGTAACCATCCGAGTTTATGCGGAAGATTACGCGGGCAATTCTATACAGGTGCAGAAGAACCTCACCGGTGCGTTCGGCGCTGTCCTGAATGTCCTTTCTGCGCTCTGGGGGCAGTTCTGGGCCGCGCTGGTGGAAGTGGGGAAGGCCGTGGCGCGGGCGGTGGATGTGATAGCGCAATGGATTATGCAGATGGTGAATAATACACTTTCAGAAGTATTAGCACCATTAGTAAACACATTTGACGAATGGATTACAACACTAATAATTGATATAACAGGTGCGTATGAATATTATTCAAAAAATGGCAAGTTAAGTAGTTATTGGAACAAAAAATTAAAGGGAGATATATTTGGTACTGGGCTATATGTGTGTTTGGGCATAGGAGCTGGATTAATCGTGCTGTTTTATACAATAACAGCAGTTACGATGGGAACTGGGGGAATAATCTCAAATGTGGTTGTACCACTAATTGTAACCGCTGTTGTCACCACATTTCTGAAACTGAGTTATAAAGGCACATATACGCTCCCATTTAAACTTCCAGAGCGATTGACCAGAGAGACAATCTATGGTATAATCAAGCAATTTGTCATACACGCCATGAGCAAAGTGAGAAGTGATACTGATATCATACTATCTATTCTGGGAAATATAATTGGGCTGGGAGGTGTTATACTTACCCTTTACAATGCGGGATTAGAGGATCCGAGTGGCAGCCTGTTGGCAGATCTTGCTGTGGCATTGTCATTCTGGGCACTACCATGGTATTTTATAGCGTTGTTCTATCCTGCAGCAAAGCCCATACAGATAATATTCGGCGGAGTGGCATTCATATTCAGCATTCCTTCATTGCTATCTATTGTAGAGGTCCTCAAGATAAAGGGGATTCTATTACGCGGATTACTCATCGCAGCGTGGTTGCTTACAGTGTTCTCAACAGCATTATACTGGGCTACAGTGATGGGGGTGTGAGGAATGGAGTGGATTGATAATACACTTCCTTCTAAGCTCCAAAAATTTTATCTTGCGAGAAATCCAATATATATGTTTTATCTTTTTTTATCTGCGTGTATTATAGCGACAATTATTTTAGGATACCTTACGGTTATGGGTTGGATGAATCCGCATGCTGGTCTGGGTGTAAAGATATTTGGCACAGTATTGTCATTTTGGGCTCTTTTTCTTGGGTATTGGGGGGCAATAGTAACATACTATGGCGATAAGCATCAGGCACATAAAGTAAAATGGGAAGATGGAAATGTTTATCTATGGAATAAATACACGCGCAAAGTATTAGTTTATTCGTTTGAAGATATTGAGGACATATTATTTTCAAGAAACGGGTACCCCCTTACAACTGAATGTGAAGGTGCAACAGAAGTTGCCCTTATGTTAAAATGTAAAATGCCATTAATTCCCATAAAAACAAAAGAAAGTATATTGCTTAATATGAATGTTGGATTGAAGTTAAAGGAAGACTGGGAGAGATGGAAAATGATGCGAAAACCTTAAAATAGAGGGAGGAGATGTATTAGTATGGAAAAGGTAAAGAATACGAACAATCTGATGATTGGCGAATATCTAAATGAGATGCTGGGGGAGAAATTGACGGAAGATATTCTCAAAGCATGGGAGAAGAAGTTAAAGATAATTGAGGAAATAGAAAACATGGATTTGCCCATTGATGACTGGGATAAAATGGAAGAGGAAATAATTAGGGGTGCGGTGGAGTGATATTCATAGACACGAGTATATTTATGTACGCTGCAGGAAAGGAGCATCCGAATAAAGAGCCTTCTGTAAATATCCTTAAGTTGATAGCCGTGGGGGAAGTAGATGCGGTTATCAATGTTGAAGTGCTCCAAGAGATTTATCACAGGTACACAATGATAAAGATGAAGGAGAAGGGAATAGAGCTGGCAAAGAAAGTAATCACGATTGTGCCGAGAATTTATTCAATAGAACTGAGCGATGCTATAAAGGCTATGGAAATACTGGAAAAATATAATGTGACTTCCAGAGATGCCATTCACATAGCGTTTATGCTGAACAGAAATATCAAAGAGGTTTGCACCTATGATCGGCACTTTTTTGGAGTAGAGGAGATAAAAGCATACAAACCTGAAGATTTATTAAGGGCCTATGAGAAGTGAACATTATCTATTTTGCTGCCGGATTGACGATGGCGATGTCATCCCTACGGGCGCGGAGCTGCGCTACTGGAACGCCACGCGCGGGTTGCCGATGGACGTAGCCATAAGCTATGCGAAGAATCCAGATGTGGACGGGGACAACATCACGGACGGGAAGGAAATCAACGGGTATGAGGTAAAGATAATCACCGGCTGGAAGAGCGACAGCACGCCCATAAGCGAGATGCGGCACATAACGCCGAGCGAGCTCGACCCGCTCATCCCGTACGGCTACAACTCCTCGGACGGTTTACACTGGTCAGACGTAGATTCCGACGGCATCCCCGACGTGGTTGAGGCCATGCTCTCCAACTCCTCCTATTTCCTCGCCTTCTACAACTTCACCCATAATGAGGACTGGATGTATGGGTATCGTTTAGCACTCTGGCACGAATATAGCTGGACTATCGCATATTATTTCTCATTGAAACTCCATAAAAACTATGATAAGATTTACAGCAATATAGAGAGCAATCCAGAATATTACATAAAACACTACAATTCCCAACCCCAGCACAACGCCTCCTGCGGCGAGAACGCCACTAAATATCTGACATCGCAGTTTAATCCGTTCGTAGTGGAAAATATGCCGCCGGTGATAGTTAAATTCAACGTGAATTTCACCTATTACCTTCTGACCGCAAAGATGCAGGTCTACGCCATCGTGAGGGATGCGGGAGCGATAAAGAAAATAGAGCTCATAGATTCGGATTTCTGGCAGAGCCACACGTGGAAAAATATAAATAGAAAAGCGTACACAATAGAGTACACGTTCTGGGCATCGCCATGGGGCGCGAATTTAGGCGCTAACATCACGCTCATCGTGGAGGATATGCGTGGGAACAACGCGGGCATGAGCCAGGTGGTGTACGGGCCTGCTGGCACATTGATAAAGATGTTCCTTGACTGGATCTCGCCGTTCCTGCGGGTGCTTGGCGAGGCGTGGAAAGCGGTGCAGAAGGCGTTTAACATATTCTTAGGGTGGGTAAAAGATATGATAATGAATATAATAAATGAAACCATTGACACGATAGCGAGCAGTTTAAATGGATACTATTCGCCGCTCATAATTCTTATAACACAGGCATACAATGAGACCAACAGCACGGGGAGGATAAGCTCCACCACATACAACGCAATAAAATCATTCTTTGACAGCTTAAACTGGATATTCTATACCATGCTGGCAATGGTAGTCGGATTGGACGTGCTCACTTATGTAATTGATGGTTTAACATTTGGTATCGGCACACTAGTGACACACATAATTATCCCGATAGTGATGATGGTCGTTGTCAGTGAGATTCTCAACGGAGGAACATACGGGGAGAAGAAGCCGGAGGGATTTTCGCTCACCCTGAGCTGGGACTATGTGATCGGTTTTGTTAGAAGTTGGATTGGTGGTGGAAAATTAAAATTCTACACGGTTAGAGGAGAGACTTACAACTATATGGATACTCTGTTTGCGATGGTATCAACGCTGTTAGGAATTGGAAGCTGGTTTAGTTTGGTTGTATTAGAATATCTACTTCCAAATTCATTTTCAGACTCTTGGGCCATTGCCGGTGCAGCACTTGGTGCCCTGTCATGGTGGGTTTTTGGAATTGCTGCCACAGTGGCAAGCATGTCCCATAATACAGTAGCTGCGGATATTTTAGGATTAATGGCAATAATTGGAGGAATAATGAGCTTAATAATATCTGTAATAGGCGCACTAATGAAGTGGACTGGAGGGCTTGGTACAACTATATCGCTTGCCTTTGGCATCCTATTTAGTGCCGGAGCAGTTTGGATGGGAATCCAATCCCTAAGCTTCGTATGAAGAGGTGATAAAGGTGAGGCAATTTATAAAAAATAATTATCATCGTGTGATAAAATTGCAGCGTTTGAATGCAATAATATCAATTGGTATAGGATCTTTATTATTTTTTCTTATATGTTTTGTTGGACCAAAACGCCCTCACTTTGACACACCGCAGGCAGCGATAATTTCCATCATAGCTTTAATCCCTGTAATATTCTTACTGGTTATTGCTCCAATATTATTTGTAGCTAATGTGGAACATCTGAAAAAGCATAGACTTGTCTGGCTATATGAATTTAAAAATGGAGTTTTCTGGTTTACGACACCCAAAATGCGATTGAAAAAAGTACATTGTAAAGATTTTAGAAAGTTGCAACATCCTTACCTAGAAGGAACAGAGTCTGAGATAAGATGGCGTGGAAGCGATAGAGGACATATCGCCTATGTGTGTTATAAAAAATACCATATCGCAGGCGTATTAGACACCAAAGCCGGCTACCGCATCCTTGTGAATTATCTCAGGTGGGTGCGGGAGCATCCGGAAGATTTCAAAGCGACGATTCAATGGACTTACGATTCGGATGAATGGAGGAAGGACGATGCGCTGAAGAAATCCATTCGCAGGGGAGACGAAAAAATATGGATTGAATTTCTGGAAGAGTGGTGGAAGAGGCAGGAAAGGGGGAAAGAGTACTGGCTCAAAACACCGCTGGAGAAGATTCTGGATGATTTGCATTCACCCTATTCCCTTGAGGAACTGGACAATCCGAGCGAGGATGAGCTTGTGAAGATTGACGAATCTGAGTTGATTGAGGAGAAATGCTGATGGAGGGTTAAAAAATGGGAAGTGATATGCTTGCAATCAGCGGGATATTGATGGGACTATTCGGAATAATCGGCTCCACGGTAGCATATCTAGCCTCAAGGGATAAGGATAAGATAAAGAAATGGGTCATCCTGGCGGAATCGCTGGGTGCGCTTGCTATAATATTCGGTGTGATCGCCTTGCTAATCTGAGAAAAGTCAGGAGGAATGTTTAAATATAAGGAGGTGATAGAAATAAGTATGGAAGCAAAGATCGTGGGAATAAATCAGGAGGAGCTCATAACACTTATGGAGAGGTTGGAGAATATAAGAGATGAGATGGATTCAATAATTGAGGAGCTTGAGATTATCTTAGACAGAGAGATGATGGAGTCGATAAAGAGAGGGGAAGAAGATATAGAAAGGGGTGAAGTTTACACACTTGAAGAATTTCGCGATGCGGTGAAAGAATGAACGCCTATTTTTCCAGGGAGTTCATAAAGAATTACAAAAAACTTAAAAAGGATCGGAGAAGGCTTATAGACAGGGCGATAGATGATATCATAAATAACCCAGAATGCGGAAAACCGTTACAGTACGCCTTAAAAGGGCTACGAAGTTATAGGATTGAAAATATGCGCGTCATATACCGCATAGAGAAAGATAGAATTTATTTTGTTACCTTCGGTTTGAGAAAGAACATATACGAATTACTTAAAAAGAAATACTGAAATGACCTTAGAGGGGAGGGAGATGAGAATATCCTCTAAACAGCATATGTTTGTGGGCATCCCGCAGGGCGATTGGAGCGCAATTCTGC
>JALWEL010000011.1 GCA_027014065.1 DHVE2 group archaeon | reverse complement strand
AAATAAAGCCATCGGAAAGGAGCCATGGGAAGCTTTGCCATACGTAGAGAGAATAACTGGGCAGTTTTCAATTTCCTACGCTTCATTGTTCTACGCGCTGGTTTTTGGAATCGATTGCCCCGATTATTTACTATTTGCGAAAGAACTGGAGAGGATGCACAATCACATCTGGGTTATGCACAAATTGGCGGGAGATGCGTCCCAGAAGGTAGCAAATATGCATTTAGCTGCGATAACCGAAGAATTTTTGCGTCTCAACCTAAAAATTCTGGGCCATCGCTACGGCATGAATTTCCTGCGCACCGGTCCGAGGAAATATGAGAAGTTCCACCAAGAGTTAAGCGAACTGAAAAAATGGTTCTTAGAGACAGCGGAAGAATTATCCGATTCGAGAATATTCATCGATAGGCTTCAGACCACATGCTCTCTTAAAAAACTGGATATTTTAAGGAACGATGTGGTGGGTATTCCCGCGAGGGCCAGCGGGGTTCTGAGAGATGCAAGGAAAATTGGAATTTTCAAAGAGCTCTATGAGGATTATTCTCCGCCCATGGAGAGCTATGGCGACTCGCTTTCGAGATTTTTAATCCGTGTGGATGAAGTGGAAAAGAGCTTTGAAATACTGGAAAATATAGAGCTGAAAGAATGCAAAGTTAAGAGAGATGGGAAGGGGGATGGGTTCTACGAGGGCATAGTGGAAGCGCCTCCCGGAGACATTTACATGGGTGTGAAAATTGAAAAAGGGAGAGTGAAAGAGATAATAATACGTCCTCCTTCGCTGGTTATGTACCACGCTTTCTCCGTTGGAATTCGGGGCAATGTGTTCACCGACTTTCCCTTCGCTTTGGATAGCTTCGGTGCGTATTTCTCAGACGCGGACATTTTCGGGAGGTGGGCATGATGTGGCTTGCAAAGGGACTAAAAAGAGGCATAATAACAACGAAATTCCCGCGGGAAGAGGACAAATCCATACCGAAATCACTCTATGACAAAGATTGTGGATTCTCCTGCTTCAACTCGTGCATGAATGAATGCGAAGAGGGAGACGATGAAATAGAAGTGCGCAGGAAAATACCGTTCAATAAATCGGTGCACATATTCGTTTTAGATGTTGGCTCTTGCAGCTCATGTAATAGGGAAATCTCATTGCTAGGTGCTCCACAGTACGATTTGCATCGCCTCGGCTTCTTCTTCACACCAGTTCCGAGGCATGCGGACATTCTCCTCGTGATAGGCGAGCCCACGGAGAAGATGATTCCAGTGCTTAAAGAATCTTACGAACAAATGCCAGAGCCAAAAATAGTTGTGACCGCGGGTGCCTGTGCCAACGAGAAAATAGAGAAAATAATAAAAGTGGATACCCGCGTCTCCGGCTGTCCCCCGCAACCTATTGCGATACTTAAAGCTCTCCTGATGCTCACAGGGAGGTGGAACCCATGAATTCCCTTTTGATTATTCTCTCAGTTTATCTGCTCGCTGGACTCGTCGGATTTAAATTTAAAATGACATCTTACCTTCTTACTGCCATCGGCTCATCGCTGCTGTTGTACTTCGCTTTCTTAGGTGAGATTGGAAACGAAATAAGCGGTTATTTCATCATTCTCTCCTCCATTGCTTGGATCTTCCTATCCCTCTACTCTTTGGGATACGATAAAAAGAGTGGGCTACTTGCCAGTTCATTTGCATTCACCACGGGAGCAATGACTATAATCCTCACATCAACCAATGCCCTTTCTTTTCTAATTGGGTGGGAAGGAATGACCATCGCATCGTTCGTGAGCATATATCTACATAAAGATTCAAAGAGAGCCGCGTATATGTTCTTAGCGTTCGGAGAGCTCAGCACTCTTTTGATACTCACCGGCTTCTCCTGGGCCTCTGCAGAATCGGGAAGCACAGTATTCTCCGCATGGCATGGCTTGAGCAATTGGAGCCTGATTTATCTCCTGCTTTCCTTGGGATTAATGATTAAGATGGCTGTGGTGCCCTTCCACATCTGGCTTCCAGAGGCGCATTCAAAGGCCCCCGCAAACATGTCGTCGCAGCTCAGTGCGGTTATGACTCTCATGGGACTCTTCGGCATGATTTCATTCTTACAATTCGGAATTCCCGCATCTTGGGTTGGCCTCGTGATTTTGATAATGGGCGGTATAACTGCAATAATCGGTGCTTTCTATGCGGCTGTTTGTGACCATGTTAAGAAATTGCCCGCGTACAGCACAGTGGAAAACGATGGAGTTCTAATCGCCATGTCCGGAGCTTTAATTGTAACGTACGAAGTTCAACCGGTTATAGGGGGATTCATCCTTCTAGCCCTGTTGTTCTTCGCGTTTGCGCACACAATCGCGAAATCTCTTTTATTTGCTGTGGCCGGACATCTGGAAAAAAGTGGAGGAGAATATTTGGGAAAGAAGTACTCGCTTACTAAATGGACAGCCCTTGCAGGGTACTTAGCTGCCATTTCCCTCGCGGGAGTACCGCCGTTGCCCGGATATATCGGAGAGTGGGCAGCCCTTGAATCCATGTTCCAGTCTTTTTACATATCCGACATGTTAGTTCGCCTGGTGACCGTGATTATCGGAGCTTTGGTTGCTCTAACCGCGGGAATGGGCATAATCGCCATGAGCAAGTTCATAGTCCACGGGGTGGAGAGAAGAGAGAGAAAGAATGCGAATTTGGGTGACATTGGCTTTGGAATCGGTGCTGGAGTGCTTCTTCTTGCAGGTATCCTTCCCCAGTACATTTTCTCAATAATCTCCCCAGTGGTGGTGAGGATAACAGGAATATCCTCTAAGCAATATCTCGGGAAATTATTGGGTATACCCAACGGGATGCTTATAATCTCCGGCAAGGGATTCGGAGTGCTATCTCCGACGATGATCGCCCTGTTCATAGCCATAAACTTTGGCATAGTTTACGCTGCGATGAAGGCCAAATGGAAAATAAGAAAGGTGAAGCCATGGAGCGGAGGGCTTAGAAACGAGGAGTATCCTACAAGAGGACATTCTTCCATACTTCTTCTAACGCAGAAATGGCTCTTTAGGACGAATGACATGAAGCAGAGAGACACTGTTCATGATTCATATTTTTCCATATCCAAATCAGCAGTAAATTTCTCAGATAGATTCAGCAAAGCGTTGATGCCCGGAAACGACAGGAGATACGTTCTCTATATCCTATTGACTCTTTTGCTATTCATCTCCGTGGCTTTTTTCTCATGATTTCATCCTCATGAATAAGTAATGCTCCGCCAACTCCCTCATTTCTTGGTATTTCTCTTCCATTTTTAGCTGCCTTCTCAATGTCCTGTTTTGATTCACCAGTCCAATTAGAACAACAGAGAGTGTTTTTACATCATGCGCAATTGTGTGCGCTTTGTATCTCAGCGAAGACCAATCCCCCTCGATTACGAACATCTCTTTTTGCAGGTGCAAAAGCTCATCTCTAAGCTCTTTTAACCTTTTTTCATCATCTTCATTTTCCTCTTTTTCATCAAAAAGGGCCATCTCCACGATTTTCTCCTCGGGAATGTTGAACTTCTCTCCGATTTCTTTTATGAGCTCTTCGTTCTCGCTATCCAATTTGAAGCTTTTTTTCTTTAATTTTCCTGATTTAATCACTATCTCTTCCATTTTTTAACGCCTCCATCAATTGTGCGTTTTCCTTGTCCAGCATGTCAATCCACTTCTCCATGTTATCCTTATCCTCTTTTGCCTTCTCGTAGAACTCCCTGAGCTCTGTAAGCTCTTCTATCATCTTTGTCATTCTCTTTTTCACCTCTTTTATTTTCTCTTTCAGTGCTTCTTCACTTCCGCTTTCTAAATCGAGGAGGAGAGATTTCAATTTGTATCTGAGATGCGTGTTAAAATCGTAGTTGTCCATGTTCTTTAGCTCTTTGAATTTTTCTTTATTTACCTGTATTTCCATAGGGACCACCTTTCAAAAGGAGCCATCAGCCTCTCCGGCGTTCTGGTGGGCCCCATCACCGAGATAGTGATGAAAAAATCGTATAAGTAATTAACTCAAATGCTACGCATAACTTCTCACTCTGCGCCCATAATAAGAGAATGCGGGTCGGAAAACAGATAATGCTCCGCAAGCTTCTTTGCTTCTTCATATTTCTTTTCCATCTTCAATATCCTCCTCAAAGTGCTGTTCTGATTCACCAGTCCGATTAGAGTCACTGAGAGCTCTTTGAGCTCGTGGATTATCAACGTGTTTTTTGTATATAATGCACTTCTCTCTTTGTCAAGCCTGAACATTTCTTTCTTCACCTCGAAAAGCTCTTTTTGCAACTTTTCCATATTTTCCGAATTATTTTCATGTAGAACGTTGATGTCTTTTATTGCTATTTTTACAACATCTGCAATTGGCAAATGTAGTTCTTCGGACAGCTTTTTTATCAATTCTTCGTTTTCTTCGCTCAGCTTAAATTTTTTCCATTCGTAGATGCCGTATCTAATGATTACCTCTATCATTTTTGACCATCTCCAAAAGGCGCTCGTTTTCTTCATCTAATTCGTCAATCCATCTTTCAAACTTCTCTTTATCCTCCTCAGCGTTTTTGTAAAATTCTTTGAGTTTGGGAATTTCCTCTTTCATGATTTCAATTATCTTTTTTATTTTTTCAATTTTTTTCTTCAGCAATTCCTCATCGGTTTCCTCTACTCCCAATTGAAGCGCTTTCAATCTATAAAGCATGTATTCGTTGAAATTGTAGTCTTTCATGTGGCGGATGTAATTCATCTCCTTTCCGGACACCCTTACTTTTATTTTCATAGAAACACCTTCTTATTGTGTGGGTTTGGATTTTACGAAGACATGGAGAAATAGGTTCAATTGTATAAATAATTAACTCAGGCGAAAAATAAAACTACCAAGAGGGTGAGCAGGAAGAAGGGAATTGAATATTTGTGGAAATCCACCATTATTTTCCTCTTTTTTCCGTAGAGCCGCACGGCGATCAGGTTGGCGAGGGAAGCTATTAGCAATCCGTTTCCCCCGACGTTCACTCCCCATGCTATTTCCCTTAAATTTGGGGATAGACTGGCCATGACCACGCTGGCGGGCACATTGCTTATGCCCTGCGACAAAATTGCTGAGAGCAAGAAGGCCATGCGGGGCGAGTTCACTGATACATGTGGAATAATGTGGGGGACTGCGCCGAAATCCAAGAATATGAAAAAGAATATGAAAATTAGCCCGTAGTCCAAATTCTTAAATATGTTGCGATGGGCAAAGAGATAAAAAATGAGAATCGAGATAAAAGCGAAATATTCCAGTGAGAATTGAAGAGCGAGGATGAAGGATACGAGGATAATTACGGAAATCCAGAACAATTGTGTTTTTTCCTCGTAGCTTTCTTTTTCTCTAAGTTCAATTTTATTGCTCGGAAATGAAAGGAAAACGAAAGAGATGAGAGCAAGAAATGAGACGAGCACGGGAATGAGCATTTGAATCACAAATTGGATGAAGTTTATCCCTTGGATATCCCACAAATAGAGATTTTGCGGGTTTCCGATGGGCGTGAAGGCTGATCCAACGTTAACTGCGATTGCTTCGAATATCACTAACTTTTCCACATCGTTTTTTATGTTCCTCTGCAATTCGATTGTTAGGGGAATCATTATGAAAAGCGCTATGTCATTCGTTAAGAAAGATGCTAAGAATGAAGAGAAAAGAACAATGAAAATCGCCAGTTTCCGCTCGTTTGAAATTCTCCCTAAAATCTTTTTTGAAATTTTAGACAGGTATTTGCTTCCCTCGATTGCTTTGGTAATCACCATTAGTGAGAT
>JALWEL010000010.1 GCA_027014065.1 DHVE2 group archaeon | reverse complement strand
GAGAAAGAAACTCTGAGAAATATAAAAAAAGCGGACGGGCTGGAAATATTCAACGGAAGATGCAAAAAGAAATCAAACGAAAAGGCAAGAAAGTTGTGGGAATCCTACGGAGGAATATTCACCGCAGGCAGTGATGCTCACTATCCAGATGAGATAGGTAAAGCCGGGGCCGTTGTGGATTGCTATGATTCCATATCATGCTTTAAAGGTGGCACTACCTTCGGATCTTCGAGAAATGCCAAAGAAACATTTAGATATGTGAAGAAAGCAGTAACCCAATGGGCTTTCCGAGGGTTCAAAAAGATTTAAATCAAATCCTTTAATTTTTCCCGAAGCTCTGCGATTTCATCCCAATGCTCCTTTTTGGAGACCACTGCCAGTACCCCTCTCTTTCCCGCGGAGGTTATAATGAGTTTGTATCCTTTTTTTATGTCCACAACGATTTTTTCCACGGTTCCTATCATGGAGGTGGCGGTTTCAGAAGCTCCCAAAACTATGGCACTCATGGCGGAAAAAGTGTCTTGGTTATCCAAATCATCTCCTTCTATAAACATCCCAGTTCTAC
This sequence comes from DHVE2 group archaeon, assembly GCA_027014065.1. GTDB lineage: Archaea > Thermoplasmatota > Thermoplasmata > Thermoplasmatales > Aciduliprofundaceae > JAADDK01. The sequence continues at coordinate 18,026 of JALWEL010000010.1, read as the reverse complement.
TAACCAAAATAACCTTATCTGCGTTAGTTTTGGCTTTGAAATCATCCAAGAGCTCCTTGATTGTTTCCACCATCTATTAGTGATATGAGATGATTATATATATATCTTTCTGTGAATCTACTTCCTTTCTGGTTTTCAAAGCGATTTGTTTAAATAAATTAAATTGCTTTCAGAGATATGGACATTCACTTAGAGGATTTAGATAAGGAGACGAGATTCAATCTGAAACTCCAAATTGAGCTATACAACTTAGCCAAGAAGGTAATGAAAGAGGAGCGAAAGGATGAATTCATCAAGTACATGGAGGAGCGAAGGGAAAAGATAAGAAAAATTTTGAAAAAAGATCACGGAAAAATATACGAAAATGGGGAGGTCATTTTTTCATTCTGATTCATTCCTCCCTTTCGATGGTTTCTTCTTCGAAGTATTCGTCCTCGTAAGGCACCTCCGGTACCTCTTTCTTCTCTACCGACTCCTGCATTGGCGGTGGTTCAGCGGGAGGAATATCCCTTCTGGGTGGAGGCGGCGGGAGATACTCTTCCTCTTCTTCTTCCTCCTCTTCGCCTTTCTTCTTTTTCTTCTTGAGGTTCTTCGGGAACTTCGAAATTCTCTTTAGCAAACTCTCCGACACCAATTCCTCCCCCAGTTGTTCGCGAAGCTTTCTGCGGCGTATGGTATCATATATGAGCAGTCCTATGAATCCCACTATTATAGCGATTATAACCCAGAGCCACCACACCGATTGCCACCAAGGGATAACGGTTATGGATTCTTCATCCTTGAAGACATTACCTGCAGTGTCCATGACGTAGATAGTTACCGTAACCGTGCCTGGAGTCACAGCTCCTCCAACAACTTGGAATGTCCAGTAATCGCCCATTTTGGTAGCTTGAACCGTTACCTTTTCTCCCTTGTACTCGTACTCTGCCCATACTTTTTTAACCCCTATGTTGTCCGTTGCGTATACCAGGAAGGATACGTTTTCTCCTTCGACCACATTCATTTTGTAATCCGTGTAGGATATTATGGGGGGCGAAGTGTCAACGGAGAAGTTGGTTTGGAAATCTATCATTACATTTCCCGCAATGTCGGTGGCGTTGTAGACCCAGAGGGTGTAGTTTCCGGTTTTCAGGCTCTGTGTGTTGAATTCAAGGCAGTACACGGTGTCGTTTACTTTGTAGATATTCCTTATCGCCTCCTGAATGTGTTTTCCATGCTTTATGGCCGCGTTGACCCCAGTGACATTTTCTGAGAAGGTAATTGTTATGTTTACAGGGAGCCAAGCAGGATACGGAGGCACAGCGCTGTACTGAATATCCTTAATATATGGCTTCTGAGTGTCCACAATGAAGTTTGTTTGATATGGTATTTGAAGATTCCAAAACACATCCTTTGCTCCCGTCACCATAAGAGTTAATTCTCCGTGGGGACCTTCGTTATTAACGATGAAATTACCATCCCACTCCGTATTGGAAGTCCAATTACCAGTGATATTGTATTCATATCCGAATTTTCCGTATGTTACGTTGGGTAAAATTCTCGTATCCATTGGTTCGTCGAATTGTATGGTCACATGGTGAGATCCGGGCCCCAACGGGAGCGTAGAGCCGTAATCGAAGGACACATTGGTTACATAGGGGGGAGTTTGATCTATGGGGGTTATGTTGATTTGCTTTGTCACTATTGGCTGGGGAATATATACTTCGTCGTTGTGTGCGCTATCAGTTGGCCTTGATTCCATATCTATGTCGTAAAGGGAAATGGAGAAGTTGTGGAATATATCCGCATCTTTTGCCAATTTAACACCTAAATAGTATGATTGGGTTTCTCCAGAGTGAATATTATAATTGAAATTTCCCAAAATAACATTTTTATTCAGAGACATGGGCCTTTCATCCAAAGCTACTCCCGTGGTGGTATTGAGGCTTAAACTAATCACATCGGAAGCCGTCGCGGTACCGCTCATGTTTAATACGATGTCCATTGGTTTCATATATTCTCCAGTTACCCCAATCCCTTCAAAATCAAGTTTTATTACGTACGTGAAATTGCCCTGCATTATGCTATTTGGCGCTATGTCTTCCGCGGTAACTTTTAAGATATTCACATTTTCACTCCCAGGAGTCATGGACCGCACATATGCGGTGCCAGAGGCGGATTCTCTATTTCTGGTAATATACCAATCCGTAGCGTTGTCGTTGTCCTCTCCATTGGGAACCAAAGAGGCGCTTTCATCTTTTCCTGGAGTGGGTATGTATCCGAAAGTTCCACGACCATATAGATAGAATTTTAAGTGGCTCCCAATGGGTGGGGCATCAACATCAAAATCTGGACCTCCGTTGTAATAAGCGATGTAGTCAATGTACTGGCAATCAGGGGTCATATAAGTGCCGTTGTAAACTAAAATGTCATCTCCGTCATCGTTGAGGATGCTCCCCTTGAGCCATGCATACACATCCGCCCTGCCCTTGCTGAATGATGTATTTGTTCCGGCTCCCATGTGTACAACAACATAAGAGTTTGGAGGTATTGATGTTATTCCTGCTAAAGAAATATTAACTATGTTTCCATCCTGATCAGTAAGCTTCAGGTCTGTGTAATTTGCGTATTGGTCGGATGGATTGTAGAGCTCTACCCATTCATTGCTGGCGGATCCGTACGACGAAAATTCGTTGATCACGAGGTTTTTGATAGGGGGTGAAGCCCTTATTTTAGGAGTTGGGCTGATTGCCCCAGCCATGGGCATCAATCCCGACAGCAGTACGATCATAAGAATACTCACTGGAATCAATTTTTTAAACCCAGAGCGAAGTGCCTTCATAAGTGTAAATAAATCGTGTTTCCATATATATTGTTTTCGGTGTTTTTTCAAAGGTTTTATGGAAAACTATAAATCGTAGAAGATTATTGTGTATTCAATGAAAGAAATCGAAATTGTGAGCGATCCAGATGTGATAAAGCTGATTACAGAGGAAACAAGGTCAAAGATTCTCAGATTGTTGCGGTTTAGGGACATGACAATTTCCGAATTATCATCCATTTTGAACAAAGATATATCCACCATTTTTCGCCATATTAAGAAGCTCGAAAAAGCAGGATTGGTTAAGGTTACGGGTGAGAGAAAAGTACACAACATACCTGAGAAGGTTTACGGAAGAACGATAAAAACGATATTCTTGGCGCCAGAAGCTTACGAGAGGAGTGCATTTATAAGGAGATTCAAAGAAAAGCATGCTGAAGCGGTGAAGGAAGCATTGAGCGAAATAGGCTATGAAGTTAAAGACGAGGAATTTTTTAAAAATTTCGTGATGTATCTGGATGAAATTACCTTGGAAGACATAAATAAGCTCACTCGGGATATGGACTGGAACAATATAAGAAAATTGAAAGAAATCCTTATATTATTAAACATCGACCTCGAAAAGATTGAAGAGTTGAGAAAGAAGGTTCATTCCCCCAAGACCTGAACAATTGCCTTTCTGCTTCTTTTTCTCACATCCAGCTCTAAAAACACTATCTGCTGCCATGTACCAAGGGTGAGTTTTCCGTTGACTATGGGTACGGTTAAATCCGGCTTCATGAAACTGGCTCTCACGTGAGAGTGGCCGTTGCCATCGTGCCACGTCTCCTCGTGATGATAGTACATGTTTTTTGGGAACAGCCTTTCTAATGCCTCCGGTATATCTTTTTTCAACCCCGGTTCGTACTCAACGGTGGTGACGGCACATGTGGAGCCGACGCAGAAAACAACTGCTATGCCATTTGAAAGACCGGATTTCTTCACTATTTCTTCAACTTCGGAAGTCACATCGATTATATCCACCTCGCCTTTTGTGCTCAGGTTTATTTCGTCGGTGTACACTACCATATTTATTCCTCCCTTATAGCAAGGTGGGTCCTCACATCGCTCACCCTTCCAAACTGCTTCACGAATTCCTCCGCCATGTTTTCATTTTTCGCTTCAAAAACTATCACGATATCCGGTTTTCCGAAGACCTTCAATTTCTGGTGAACCCGCACGCCTTCCGGGGTCTTGCAATTCTTAACAACATGCAAAAGATCCCCGTACTGCTCGGGATTTGCGGTGGCAAATAGAACGAACCACATACACAGGAAAAAATAAACGGAGAATATAAACATTTCTCTACTTCAAATAAACGTCGGATTCTCTAAGAATTGCTGCGTAGGAGAGAGTGATTTCGTAAACTGCGATAACCGAGCCTATGAGCAGAGTTACGAGAGATAGAGCGAAAAATATCAAAGCAATATATTGTACAAATTCCCAAATCATTGCCCCGAAAACGAAAACGGAGGAAAGCGATGCGAAAAGGATAGTGAGGTGAAAATGAACCATGGCATCCCTGCACAGCTTCACTCTTCTTATAAGAACTCCTTTTTGATTCATAATCACCTCTTTTCTTTCCTCTGATACGCCTTCTCGTACCTCCTTTGAGAATTCCCGGAGGCGATCCACCACTCTCCCCATCCTGTTACCTAATCCCAAAATCAAAAGCCCGGTGGCTGACACGAGGAGTAGAGGAGCGAGAGTCGCTTGGATTATGGTGATTGCGTCCATGAACGAGGATAAGGGTGGGAAAACTTAAAACTTTGGGGAAAGGTTAAATCACTAATCAATTATAATCCTCCATGGAAATTTACGTTGCGTTCGTAGAACCACAATTCACGGGTAATATAGGGTTCTTGGCGAGAACCATGGCCAACTTCGGATTCAAAAATATGCTTCTCGTTAATCCTCCAGAATTCGACGACGACACTTTCAGATTTTCCAAGCATGCTCGCTACATAGTGGAAAATGCGAAGATAATGGGTGATTTTCAGGAGCTTCGAGATTTTCTGGATTTTGCCGTTGCAACCAGCGGGGTGAGCACCAAATCGGATAAAAAATTCAACAGAATCGCTTTGAGACCATGGGAACTGGCGGAAAGAATAGGCAATTACGATGGAAAGGTGGGCATAATATTCGGAAGAGAGAATTACGGGTTATACAATGAAGAGGTTGAAAAATGCGATGTCCTCGTAACCATTCCAACATCTAAGGAGTATCCCATAATGAACATCACCCATGCGGCGGCGGTAATACTTTACGAGATATATAAGAAAAATATGGATGTTGAAGAGAGACCCGTTGCAGAGCCGATTGAAATAGATCTGCTGAACAAAAGATTCTCAGAAATATTGGATAAGATAAATTTTCCTTCTCACAAGAGGAAGAACACGGAGGTTATGTTCCGGCGCATAATCGGTCGCGCAATCCTTACGAAGTGGGAGTACCATAGCATGATGGGAGTATTAAAGAGAATAATTTACGCCCTCGACGATGAGAAAGAAACTTAAATACTTCTTTTTTTATTACCCCTTATAGCCCCGTGGTGTAGTGAGCACCGATAGGTGCGAGCACATCTCGGGCGCTGAATAGCCCCGTGGTGTAGCGGTCAAGCATGCGGGACTTTGGTAGGAACCACCAGCGGGTTCCTATAACCTCCTGCATCCGTGGTTCCTGAGGAGATCCCGCGACGGCAGTTCGAATCTGCCCGGGGCTGCTACTTTATTTTTCTTAAAGAAAAATATAAAAAAATGAAATGTAGGATAAAAGAATCATTCTTCGAGGAACTGGTCCTCATCTTTGCCCCTCAAAACCTCCTCAACTTCCTTTTCAATTTCCCTTTCCATGCTGTATTCTTGTCTTTTCTTGTGTGGAACCATTCACATTACCTCCCTACATAAATAAAATTGCAAATTGGAATATAAACTTTGTGCCTCGGTTATGTCCCATGGTATCTCTCATATTTACCCGCTAAATGTTCGTCCCTCAGTTCTTGGTATATTAAGCCGTTCTCTATTGCCATCTCCCTTATGTTTTCTCCCTGCTTCACCACCTTGGCTGGAATTCCTAAAACAAGGGAATTGGGGGGAATCTTTGTTCCAGATGTCACAACGGCACCCGCGCCTATCACGCTTCCCTCGCCAATTTCCGCGTTATCCAGCACAACTGCGTGAATTCCGATAATCACATTGTCCTCAATTTTTGCGCCGTGCACCATGGCCAGATGCCCCACGGTGACATTTTCTCCGATTATCGTCGGTACCCCGTGGGACACGTGAATAACCACGTTGTCCTGTATGTTGCTGTTCTTTCCAATCTTTATGTAGGATACATCTCCTCTGAGCACTGCTCCATCCCAAATGCTCACTCCGTCTTCGATGGTCACATCGCCGATTATGGAAGCTGTAGGAGCGATGAACACGTTCTTCCCTATTTTCTGAGCCATGAGGGGAGATTGCAAAGAGATAAATTAATCTTCTCTTAGGGCAACCAGCGGGAAGAGGATTAAAATGATCATACCCACTGCGAATAGGGAATACCCAACTCCGAACGAATCTGCCATTACACCTATCATAACTGCAAAGGACGCAGAGAAAATCATCTTCAATTGCGATTCCACGCTCAACCCGGAGGCCATGATTCTCGACGAGATTTTATCGCTGACGTAGCTCACGTTCATGGGTCTGCGGAGGTTGAACACCACATGCAGAGAGATGAAGATAATAATGGACACCCAGAACAGAAGATACGCATAGCTGAGGCCGGCGAATAAAATGAACATTGCCCCTAAAATAAAGGTGAGGTTTATGGCTATGGTTATATTCTTGAATTTTTTAACCACCACGTGCGATTTTCGTGAGGCGTAGGATGATAGGAGATAGAGGAAGAAATAAATCAATCCGACCATTATTGCCGTTCTTTTATCATCGGAGAGAAACACAAGGAAGGGAATCGCCAATGCGAAAGACTGGAGAATTGGCTGGAGATAATCCTTCGAGGCCTTGAATCCCGAGTCGAAGAGCGAGGAGTTGAGAAGAGCCTTTAGAGCTTTCCTGTTTTTGAACATGTGGATGAAATCCCGAAACGTGTCCATCGCCTGCTTTTTGATGCTCTTTTTTTTGGTGATTTCCCCGTCCAGTTCCTTCGGGTATGTAGCTAGATTTATGAAGTCCAGAACATACGGGATTATAGTTATCAAAAATATGAGGTGATAATCCCCGGTGTAGAATACCACCACTGCAGCGAGGATCGAGTTAATTGCTGAACCGAATTGCGAAGCGGAGCGGGTTGCCCCGTAATACTCTACCTTTTTCTTTTCTATTCCCTTTATTTTTAGATATTCCAAAATCATTGCCTTGTGAGTTCCCGAGCGAAATGCGTCGCCGAGCCCGTAGAGAACCATTGCGAAGAGGAGAATTAGAAAATTAGAGGAAAGGTAAAAAATGGTGAAAGAGATGAGGTATGAACCGAAGCCCATAAGCATTGACTTCCTACGGCCAAACATATCCGCGTACACGCCCGTGGGAATCTCCGACAGGTTGGTGGAAATCTCGGCCGTTGCGTATAGAGCGCCTATCTCCGTGTACGAAAGGCCTGAATTGAGAAAGAAGAGAATTAAAAACGGCTCAAAGAGTCGCAAATTTTTCAGAAAGCCGTACAGGGAGAACTTGTAGAACATTCTGTCCTTTGTAATCACTGCATGAGTATTTCTTTCCTTTATTTAATTCTCCTGTTGCGAAATTCGATAAATTAATAACGAAAATCTTAAATATTTTGCTGTATATCATCAATTGAGGTGAGAAAAATGGACCCGGAAGAGAAGTTAAAGGAGATTGAGGAATTGCTCAACGAGCTGAGCAAGAAGTACCCGCAGCAGACCGGTTCGTTCATGAGCTTTTTGAGAAGGGTTATAGCCGAAAAGGCTCTGGATACAAAAACTAAAGAATTGATTTCTCTCGCTCTCGGAATAGCCACGGGCTGTGAGTGGTGCATTGCGCTCCACACCAAAAATGCTTTAGATGCCGGTGCGAATCCAGACGAGTTGATAGAGGCAGGTTTTGTTGCGGTGCTCATGGCCGGCGGCCCGGCGCTGATGCATCTGATTCCTCTGATAAAGTCGATTGAGAAATTTCAAAAATAATCTTTTTCTCTTTTTTCCAGAAAACTTAATGTTCGGAAAACTATTATCGATTATGGAACTCAAGTACAAGTTCTGGTTCGAGAACTCGCGGGGCTACGTGTTCGGCAAGGGCGCTTACGTACTTCTAAAAAAGATAGATGAGCTGGGGAGCATAAGGAAGGCGAGCATGGATATGCACATTTCTTACAGGCATGCGTGGGGATTGATAAAGGAGATAGAGGAAAACTTAGAAATAAAGGTCGTTTCGTCAGAGCGCGGGGGCAGGGAGGGCGGAAAGACGAAGCTCACGGAGGATGGGAAGAAATTACTGGAAGAGTACGAAAAATATGATAGGGTTTTCAAGTATGTGAGCAAACATCCCTACATAAAGCCCTCGTTAACCGTGGATGCCGTTCTCGTGGAAGATAAAAAAATACTTTTGATTCGCAGAAAAAGGGAGCCGTTTAAGGGGATGTACGCCCTGCCCGGAGGGTTCGTTGAGCATGGGGAAAGAACGGAAGATGCAATCGTGCGGGAGATGAAAGAGGAAACTTCTTTGGATGTGAAAGTGAAAAGATTGGTGGGGGTGTATTCTGACCCTTCCCGTGACCCGAGAGACCATACGGTTACCGTGGTTTACGAGGTGGAAAGAATTGGAGGGAAGATAAAAGGAGGAGATGATGCCTCGGAAGCTCGATTCTTCCCTTTGGATAATTTGCCACCGCTGGCTTTCGATCACGAAAAAATAGTGAAGGATTATTTAGTCTTTCATTGAATGCAAATTGTACATCACTTTCGTTCCCTTAAGGCTGTTGTGTAGCTCTTTAACCAGTTCCAAGTATTCATCAATGTCTCTCACTTCTTTCATTAAATCGTATTGCCCGAACACTGGAGAGAAACCCAACGATTTCATGGTGTTTAGGATATCAACGGGATTTGGACCTTCGGAGCTGAAAAATAGCTTTATGAAAACCTTCATCTTCTCACCTCTTCACATTATTATAAGATTTTTCAGAGGAAACTGCCTTCCTATGATTTCCTTTGCCAATTTTAGATTGTTTCCTCCTCTTCCGATGGCCCTTGCTTTCTCCCTGGGATCCACGTAAACCACTATGTTGAACTGCCCATCTTCGTTGTTCACCTTCACGTTTTTAACGTTGTACCTTCTGAATATGTTGTACGCGAATTTAGATATGTCTGGGGAGAACTCCACCACTATTACGTTTTTCTGCAGCATCTTTCTGAGAGTTTGTATTTTTTCCCCTTTGTTTTGAAGTACCCTCTTTATGTTATGCGGTTGCACAACGAACACTATTGAATTATCCCACTCGATACAGTCTTTGACCTCTGCGTTGGTAGCAGCTTCGAATATGGAGATGTACCTAAGTGTCTGTGCGTTCAACTTTATGTTCATACCTACTTCACCATGCTTACCAGTTTCCCTTCGCCCTCTGAAATGATTGTGACCACTGACACGCTGAAGGGCTTCCCGCAGAGCGCACCTAACTCGAAGCCATCTCCATCAAACTTTACCATTGGAACATCTGTCTTTAATTCTTCGGGAGCATTGTTTGCCACCACTATGAGCTTTGCCTCTCCGTTCTTTATCGCTTTCTTTGCCTGCTTTATACCAATGTATATCTTCCCGGTCTGTATAACCTTTTTAAGTTCTTTTGCAAGCGCTTCTTTGTTCATTCATCTCACCTCTTCTTTGGTTTGTAAATCAGCACAACTGCGCCCGTTCCGAGCGTTACGGGCTGTCCCACGATTATGTTTTCAGCCACACCTTTGAGTTCGTCAACCTCGCCGGTCACGCCCGCAGCAAGTAGATGCTTGGACGTGATTTCGAACGCCGCTCTTGCAAGCACGCTCTCTTTCTGCCCGGCCACGCCATGGCGTCCTATTGCTTCCACATGGCCGTTGTAGGTCATCATGTCCGCTACGAGCATCATGTGGCGCATGTCCACGCTCAAACCCTGCTGGTGAAGTGTGTCCAGAGCTTCGTTTATTATCGAATTCCTTGCTGCCTCTATTCCGAGCACGTCCGCAATTTCAATGATATTGTTCGTCCTTACCCTTTTTCCGTCCACTTCATCTAAGTTTAGCACGTCCCTAAGATTTGAGCCTTGAGTGTAAATAACCCATTCTCCGTTGTCCTTACCCTTTCTCACGATGGCCCTTTCTATTCCTTTTATTCCTTTCAGATTCAGCATTCTGATCTCGTTGGCGAGGCGATTTAGATTCTTATACGAAGGCTCGGAGAGCTTTAATTTTATGTCATCGCCCACAACTTCCACCACGCTTTTAACCTTTATCTTAGCAAGATTCTCCACGATGTCTTCTTTTCTCACGCCCCTGTTTTCCATCTCGGCCATGTTGGGCCTTATGACCACTGACATATCCGTGATATTCGTTATGACATCGGCCACATCTTTGATTGTGGTACTCTCTATTTTCTTCGCCACATCTCTGGCAGCGTCTTCGCTGTATCTCAAGTCTTCACGGAGATATATGGTCATCATGGGCGTGGATGGGTCACGGCGCGCATCCACAATTTCTATCAATCTCGGCAAACCGAGGGTAACGTTCATTTCCGCCACGCCGGCGTAGTGGAAAGTTCTCAGGGTCATCTGTGTACCTGGCTCTCCAATACTTTGAGCGGCTATTATACCCACCGCCTCATACGGATCCACCAATCTCTTGCGGTAAACTTCCACAACCCTTGCAATCAACCTTTTAAGCTCTGTTTTCTTCATGCTGTACTCTTCCTCGGTTTTTGCGATTTTTTCCACTATAGAGAACGGAAGCTCCACTCCGTGATCTTTTTTTGCCATCTCGAAAATTTCTTTCTCGCGAGGCCGCATTTCTCTGAACTTTTCGATGGAGACTTCTCCATGCTCTATGAGTATTCCGTAAGAGTACTTTGATACTCTTTTTATCTCCTCGCCGCTCTCTTTTTTGAACTCGTAGAGGGGTATTGAAGCGATTTCCTGAACCTCTTCTATCTTAAGCAAAGTTTTTAAATTTTTTGTTGTTCTTTTCAGTATTCCGTCGAGGGGCTCGTAATCCTTCACCTCAGATATTTTCAATCGGTAGTTTGCCTCCTTTCCCTTCAGGGTTATGTACGCGTAGAACGGAGCTTCTAACTTTACCGGGAAATCCACCGCATAGTATATGGGTGCGTTGAGTTTTATGCTCTCCACGTTACTCAGTTTGTCCTTCCAGATAAGCGCTAATTTCTCGGTCATTTTTTCCTCCTCCTGAGCAAATATTCCTCTCCAAACAGGTCGGTCAATATTTCCTCCATGTCGATGTTTTCACCCCAGCTGCTCCTCGTGGGGTCGATTCCATCTTCTCCGTATTTGAACTGGATGATGTTTCCTCCGGTGTCCACGACTACGCGATCCTCGCGCACCTTCAGGTCTTCCAGCGCATTTATCAATCTTCTCTGCATGTATCCTGAGCGAGATGTTCTTACTGCCGTATCTACCAAACCTTCTCGACCGCCCATGGAATGGAAGAAATACTCGGTGGGAGTCAAACCTTTTTTGTACGAAGATTCCACGAATCCGCGAGCTTTGGCACCTAAATCTCCGCGCTTGAAATGCGGGAGAGTGCGGTCCTGATAACCGCGATGCAATCTCTGACCTCGAACGGATTGTTGACCAATCGAGCCGGCCATCTGGGATAGGTTGAGCATGGATGCCCTGGCTCCGCTCCTTGCCATTATAACCGACGGATTCTCGAGACCGAGGTATCTGGCGGATATTTTACCAGCTTCGTCTCTCGCTTTTGCGAGAACACCCATTATTTCCATCTCCAAAGTCTCTTCCAAGCTTCTACCAGGCGCGGGCTGCAATTGTCCTTTGCGGTAAGAATCGATGAGTTTTTCCACTTTCTTCTCCGCCTCTTCGATGACGCTCATAATCTGTAGCTTTGCGTCTTCGGGTATATCTTCGTCGTCGATACCCGTGGTGAACCCAATGTATGAAATGACTCCTACAGCCAAACGGGTGAGATTGTCGATAAATTCCCGAACCATACCGCTTCCCATCTTTGCAATTCTGTCCAATAGCTTCCCTTTGAAGGAACCAATTGCATTCTCATCTATGGTTCCGGCCACCAATTTTCCGTCGCGAATTACGACGTAAGCGTCGATGGGGCATTTATCGAACACGCATTTTCCTCCGCATACGGATGGATCGCATATTTTGCTCTTGAACTCCATGTTCAGTCCCTTGGGCAGAATGAGAGAAAAGAGATCTTTCCCGTAGAAATACTCTTTACCCTTCTCAATGTGTGGTTCTGGGAGAGTGTCATAGTTCAAATATGAAAGTAGATGTATGGCCTGCTCCTTTGTGAATTTGGGATTGTTGTGTGTCAACAGAAACATTGCGGTTATGTGGTCGTGAATTCCTCCGATAATGGGACCTCCGAATCTCGGAGATAGAACATGCTCCTGCACCAGCATCAATATTTTCGCTTCCGCCCTCGCCTCTTCTCCCTGTATCACGTGGAGATTCATTTCATCTCCGTCGAAGTCCGCGTTGTAAGGTGGGCAGACGGCTAAATTGAATCTAAAGGTTCTGTATGGCATCACTTTGACGAGATGACCCATCATGCTCATTCTGTGCAACGATGGCTGTCTGTTGAACAGCACTATATCCCCGTTGGTCATATGCCTCTCAACGACCCAGCCCACTTCCAGCTTTTTGGCCACGTTCTCCGCGTTTGTCTCGGTTATCTTTATTCTTCTCCCGTCTGAGCGAATCACGTAATTTGCGCCCGGCACGTATTTCCCATCCTCTTTCTTCGGATTCGGACCCCTAAGAACTATTTCCCTCATCTTCTCTATGTTTTGCTCCGTAACTGCAATTGGAACCGTTAGCTCTCTGGCCGCCTTCTCGGGCACGCCCACCTCGTTTATCGAGAGGAATGGCTCAGGCGATATCACCGTTCTCGAGGAGAAATTAACGCGCTTACCCGAAAGGTTTGATCTGAATCGTCCTTCTTTGCCTTTCAATCTCTGCACTATCGTTTTGAGAGGTCTTCCGCTCCTGTGCCTCGCGGGCGGAATTCCGGCGGTTTGGTTATCGAAATAAGTGGTAACGTGATACTGCAGTAACTCCCACAAATCTTCGATAATTAGCTGCGGAGCTCCGCTGTCTCTGTTCTCCCTCAACCTCTGATTAATCCTGATTATATCCACCAATTTGTGCGTGAGATCATCTTCGCTCCTCTCTCCAGTTTCCAAGGTTATGGTGGGCCTCATGTTCACGGGAGGAACTGGGAGAACGGTTAATATCATCCACTCGGGCCTTGCAGTTTCCGGATTAATGCCCAAAAGTGGAAGATCCTCGTCAGGAATTCTCTCCAAGCGCTCCCTCACTTCCTTCGGTGTGAGCTTTCTTCCCTCTTCCCTGAACGTTGTGGGCTTATCCAGAGCAATTTTCTTCTGCTCGGCGCCGCAATGGGGACATATGGGGCGGGAAGCAGCCTCGTCAATTATCTTCTTGTATATGACGAAAAGCTGCATGGGGGAAGCGCCCATTGCTTTTGCTTCTTCAATCTTCTGCTTGTAAATCTCGATTTCTTCATCTTTCAGTTTTATTCTCCCGCACTCGCTGCACGTAGCATCCAAATAATTTTTAATGTTTTTCACAAATCCCACGTGGACCACGGGCATCGCTAATTCGATATGCCCGAAGTGCCCTGGACACTCGTCTACCTTGCCGCCGCAGGTCTTGCATCTCAACCCGGGTTCTATTACTCCCATATGAAGATCCATAAGTCCCTTATCTATAGGAAAGCCATCATCGTCATACGTGTCTGCGGTTATGACCTTCACGGCACTCATTTTTCTGATCTCTTCTGGCGAAAGAAGTGCGAACTTTATGGAGTTGATCCTCTTGGTAATTCCGAAGGCTCTCATTTCATATCACCTACCCTTAATCGCATTATGACTCCAAGCGACGCCAGCTCATCTCTCATCAGTTTGAACGCGTAGCTGGTTTCAATCGGATATATATTGGTGGTGTTGCCGCAAACGGGGCATCTCAGTATTCCTTTCTTGCGGTCGTAAATGGCTATATGTCCGCAGTCTGGATTGCCGCAAACGTAAAGAATCGTACCGTCTGAATTGTCAAGCAAACGATCTTTGATCACCATGGCTGCGCCATGACCAATCAGAGTATCTCTCTCCATTTCTCCGAACCTGAGTCCTCCGAGCCTGCTACGCCCTTCGGTGGGTTGTCTAGTGAGAATCTGCACGGGGCCGCGAGACCTCGCATGGAACTTGCCCGCCACCATGTGATGCAATTTCTGATAATAAATCACGCCAACGAATATATCTGCCTCTATTTTCCTTCCGGTTATGCCATCGTACATGGTTTCCCTTCCGGTGTATTTGAATCCATGCCTAACCAGAGCCTCTCTCAATGCTTTTTCGGGCTCTCCGCTGAATGCTGTGGCGTCTATGAATCTTCCTTCCAATGAGCCAACTTTTCCGCCAATCATCTCCAAAACGTGGCCCACGGTCATTCTCGAGGGGATTCCGTGGGGGTTGACAATCAAATCGGGAATAATGCCGCTCTCGGTGAATGGCATATCTTCCTGAGGGACTATTGCACCCACCACGCCCTTCTGCCCGTGTCTCGATGCGAACTTATCTCCTAACTCGGGAATGCGTTCATCTCGAACCTTAACCTTCACCAAACGGGAGTTGTTCTCGCTCACGGTGAGAAGAACTGAGTCCACCCATCCTTCTTCCTCAGGTCGCATTGTAACGCTACTCTCCCTTCTCTTTTGAGGTCCGAGAAGCTCCATCTCCTCGTCCAAGAATCTTGGTGGTGAGGTCTTCCCGATTAGCACATCTCCGCCCTTCACGTAAACTTCTGGAGCGATTATTCCATCTTCGTTGAGAAGACGATACGCGTCCTCGGTCATTGCCCCTCTGACATCAGGGCTCGGAATTTCAAAGCGATCCTCTTGTCCTCCCGGATATCTCCTTTCTTCGCTCTTGTACGTTCTGAAGAATGTGCTCCTTCCGAATCCTCTTTCCACAGAGGCCTTATTCATTACTATTGCATCCTGCATGTTGTATCCGTGATATGAAATGACCGCAACAACTGCATTCTGCCCGGCAGGCCTCTTTGTGAAATTAACGAAGTCCATGGTCTTTGTTTTCACCAGAGGTGCTTGGGGATAGTGCAGTAGATGACCGCGAGTATCCGGCCTGCGTCGATAATTCGCCGCCGGAAGTCCCAGCGATTGCTTCATCATGGCTGCCCCCATGGTTATACGGGGAGATGCGTTGTGATGCGGATAAGGGATGCATCCCGCAATTGCACCTAAAATCAGCATAGGATCGATTTCGAGGTGGGTATGCTCCTTGGTGAGAAGCGATGGAACTTCAAAAGTGTGGCCGCAATGCTTGCACTTGAGCACCACATCCTCTTCTCCGGGATTCACCCACTCAACATCGTTTCTTCCCAAAACCCTACCGCAATGGGGGCATCTTTCGGGCACATCGTAAGCGTAAACGGCGATGTATGCGTTTTCCTCCTCTTCTGCATCTATCCATTCTACGATTCCTTCTCTCACCAGATCCTCAACGGTCATCTTTCCCTGCCGCAGGCGCTCGCGTATCTTTGCGTCGTACTTAATTCTCCCATTCTCCACAACGAGCAGAGGTCTCCTTATTCTTCCTCTGTCGCTGTTGATTATGACCTCGTTGGTTGATTCGTCGAATCTCACGTTTATTTGGTCGGAGATCAAGCCCTTTCTTCTCCTTGCCCTCAGTTCATTTGTGAGTTCTCCTCCATCCTTTACATACCCAACTAAGTTCCCGTTCAAGTACACTCTCGAGAAACCTTCCCTCTCAACATCCATGTGCTTCAATCCTAAGGATTTCAATATTTTCTCCACGTTCTCCTCTGGATAGCCTTCCGCCACGTCGATTATCAACGCTGCGTTCTTCACCAGACCGCAATTTTGTCCCTCCGGGGTCTCGTTGGGGCACAACCTTCCCCACTGGGTCGGGTGGAGATCTCTCGCTTCGAAGTGTGGTTGCGAGCGCGTTAACGGCGAAATAACGCGCCTAAGGTGGCTGAGTGTGCTCATGTGGGAAGTTCTATCCAAAAGCTGGGAAACTCCGGTTCTCCCGCCAACCCAGTTGCCGGTGCTCATTGCGTGCATTATCTTCTGCGTAAGCACGTCCTGACGAACTGCGGCTCGAACGCGAATTCCTTTCTTGCGATTGTACGTCCTCTCCAATTGGTATTTCAGGTCTTTCATCAAAGCGTCGAATGCAGTTCTGAACAATTCTTCCAAGAGATCTCCGGAGAGTTTCAATCTCTTGTTGGAAAGGTGATCCTTATCGTCCTCCTTCCTCAATCCTAAGTGCAACTCGAGGACCCGGCGGGCCATTCTTCCCAGATAATAGGCCTTCTTCAACCTATCTTCCTTGCTCACTCCTAAGTGCGGAAGTAGAGAGATGTCTAAAATCTGGGCAATTTTCTTCTCTCTGTATTCCTTTGCCTGACCGGCGGCGAACCTTTTTTCCAGATAATCTATCGCATCTTTCTGTGTCCTTATTCCATTGGGGGGATATACATCTTTATTTTCCACCTCTTCGATGTTTGCCATCACTATGACGCTCATCTTCTCGTGGCTCACTATCGCTTTGTAAATTTCATCGTCCCTCTCTAGCCCGAGGGCTTTCATTATTATCACGAGGGGTATTGATCCCGCTACGGCAGGAACAGAGACCATGAGGATTCCGTCGGCCTTCTTTTCAATGGTCGTTAGAGCTCTGTATCCTCCTCTCTGCGAGAACACCTTTGCCACTTCTATAACCGTGTTGTACTTCTCTTCCTTCTCCACTAAAACCCTATTTGGCGCCAGGTCCTCCAAAGAAATCAGAGCCCTCTCACTTCCACCGACTATGAAATAGCCGCCGGAATCATCTGGATCTTCGCCAACATACTGCAATTTCTTCCGGTATGGCCAGTTGAGTATGGATTTGTCCTTGGAAATTTCATCTAAGTAGCTATCTATGTTGTCCTCGTGAATGGTGCATATCTTCGATTTCACCATCACCGGAAAATCTCCAATCTTTATCTTTTCTGGCTCCTTCTCTGTGCATCTACCATCGGAATCGCATTCTTCAACCGTCACATAGAGATAGAGGGGTGCGAGGTAGCTCATATCTCTCAATCTAGCCTCCATGGGTGTGATTTGAACAGTAGCCCCTGTGGCTTCTTTTATTTCCGGCTTCCCGATGGTTATTGTTGGTTGCATATTTTTGTCTATTTCTCCGTTCTCACCCACTCTTCCGAATATGAGTCTTATTCTCTTGCCTCCTGTTTTCGTATGGTCAAGGGTCATCATTCCCGGTGGATCCTCGTCTGTGACCTTGGTTGTGTCAACAATCTGCTGCATTATACTGTTTACATTGTCGGGCGTAGGTATGAGGTCGTTGTACGAAGCGATATGGTGATTTACAACACTCTTTTTAAACAGGGTATCAACAATTGCGCGCATATTTCTTCACCTTTAATCCCTTATCACCACTCTATACACCACAATCCTTCCCGCGGTGGGACTGTTCCTTACAATTTTTATCAAACTCCCCACGGGTATATGTCCGTATTTCCTCTCCAAAACTCTGAGTACGGGGTCGCTCTTCCTTATCTTAGGAAGGTTCTCCTTTTTCACCTTCATCTCTTTTAAAATTTGTTCCTCTTCCTCCGCTGGAACCAAATAATGCTCCGGAACAAGCTCGTGCTCGAGCACGTTGAATTTCATCTTTTCATCACCTCATGAGGCACGGGCCTGCGGGGAATCGAACCCCGGACCACCTGGTTAAAAGCCAGGTGCTCTACCAAGCTGAGCTACAGGCCCATCGGCGCTATGTTCGGACATTAGCGGGTTATATATAAAGTTTATCCTAGGTCGGGATTTTTATTTGCCTCGCGCCTCCCAATAAAATTTAAATATTGCAAAATTATATGCCCAACCACGGGGCCGTAGCTTAGCATGGTTGGAGCACCCGGCTGATAG
>JALWEL010000009.1 GCA_027014065.1 DHVE2 group archaeon | reverse complement strand
TCTTTAGGCTTGCTTTTGGGCGCTTACCATCATCTAAAGTACAAAAACTACGGCGATTTCCTCACATCCGAAGTTTCGTGGTTCCTTCTATTACCAAGCAGCGCCGTGGTCATAGGCACATCCTTTGGGTGGTGGTACGTGGATCCCATCTGGTCTGCATTCCCATGGGGAATTAGCTGGATCGTTCTATATATTGGGCTCATATTATTAAGTGGTATACCAGGACATCTTTTGGAGAAGGAGCATCCGATAAACGCAATGGCGTTCTTCGACATAACAGGTATGGTAGGTGACTGGCTCTCTTACTCCCGTCTTTTGGCCTTGGACTTGGGAACTTCGGGCATTGCTCTTACGATAAATCTGTTTGCAGGAATAATGTCCAGCATGATCGTTGGCGCGGGAAGCATGGTTTGCTGCCTGCCCCTCGTCATAGTGGGCATAGCCCTCTTCGGCATGGTGGCAAGGAAGAAAGATAACAAAAAGACGGGAATCGCTTTGTTCCTTCTGATTTTGGGGATAATCGGAATGGTAAGTATTCAGGCAGCCCTCTGGCTGTTCATAGGAATATATCTGGTGGTTGCCCATATCGGTAATGCCCTGCTGCAATCCCTCGGCTCATTAGTGCATTCGTTGAGATTGCAGTACGTGGAATTCTTCTCAAGATTCTATGAAGGTGATGGTGTGAAATTCGAGCCCTTTAGGGAGATTAGGAAAAATTCAAGGATTGTGGAATCTGGAGGTGTGAAAAAATGAAAAAAATGCTGTTTATGCTGTTGCTCATGATGGCGGTGAGCGGAGTGCTCATAGTGAGCGGTGCCGCTTTCGGAGCGGTTAACGTGAAAGAGGGGAAATGGAACTCAAATGAGATGCAGGTTACCGCGCTGGATAAGGCAACACTAATCGCAGGAAATGAGTACATATTTGAGTATTCCACGGATAGCGGTCAAGTTCCGAGCAATGTCACATGGCTCATAGTAAACAACGAGGATGGGACTCAAAACACATATTTCGGGAATCCCGTGAAAATCTCATTTAGCAGTTCAGGGAATTACAATATAACGGTCAAAGAAGGAAATAATGTGGTTTATTCTCTAAACAATGTGAAGGTTCATGAAGGCCCGCTGGGCATGTCCCTCGCCCTCATAGGCGCGGGTATCGCTGTGGGCGCATCTGGTATGGGCGCCGCCATTGGTGTGGGTATCGCCGGTGCCAGCGGTGCGTCCGCGATTGCGGAGGATGCAAATAGGTTCAAGACCGCATTTATATTCCAAGCGTTCCCGCAGACACAGGGTATTTACGGATTGCTCATAGGAATTTTGATTCTTATGTACACCGGCGCTTTCTCCGGTGGATTAAATCCGGCCGCGGATATTCCCGTTGGGGCAGGTTTGATTGCCATAGGCGCAGGTTTATCCGTGGGTATAGCAGGATTGAGCGCAATCGGTCAGGGTATAGTGGCTGGAACGGGAATAGGAGTTACTAGAAAGCAGGGAACTTTGGGTAAGGCCGTCGTGTTCACCGTTCTTCCAGAAACTCAGGCCATTTACGGCTTGCTCGTTGCGATTCTTCTCCTTCAGGGAATGGGAGCAATAATACACAATAACACCGTGGGTGCATCCTACGCCCTCGCGATGGGCGTGGCCGCGGTGGGTATCGGCTTAGGCATGGGTCTGAGTGGTATAACGGCAATAGGTCAGGGTATTGCCGCATCCTCCGGTTCGGCGGCAACAGCTCAAAAGCCGAAGGCATTCGCAAGCTCCATGATCTTCGCGGTGCTACCAGAAACACAATCAATCTACGCTCTCTTAGCGGCGATAATCGTCATAATGAGCATGGGCCTGATGTCCGGATCCCTGCCGCCAATGGCTCCGTCGCAGGCGATGCTCGTTGGGATAGGAGTAATAGGTATCGGCTTCGCGGTCGGTCTCGCTGGAATAAGCGGTATAGGTCAGGGTATAACCGCCGGAGCAGGCGCGGCCGCGTACGTGAAAAAGCCTTCCACGAGAACGAGGTCCATAGTGCTTTCGGTGATGAGCGAAACATACGCCATATTCGGATTGCTAATTGCCATATTGATAATGCTCGCTCTGGGTGTGCTGTGAAGGTGATCTTATGAGCGATGCAGTTGAAAGGATAATAGAGAAAATCAACGAAGACGTGGAACTCAAGCTCAACGAGTTCAAGGTGGAAACGGACAAAAAAATCGAAAAAATAAGGAAAGAAGAGTACGAGAGATGGAATCGTGAGAAGGAGAAAATCGAGCACGACGGAAAGAGAGAGGCAGAAGGAATCAAGAGTTTAATCATATCGAGGGCACACTTAGAGGGTAAGAGAGAGCTCCTAGAAGCGAGAGAAGAGATTATGAACAAAGTCGTGAACGAGATAAAGAATAAAGCTAGGACTTCGGAGAATTACGAGAATTACCTCAAAAAAGTGATTGAAGACGCAAAGAACGTTTTGGGCGAGGAATTCGTCATAGTGTGTATTCCCGAAGACAAATCGAAGGTGAGCGCTTTGGTCTCCAATATCGCCCCGAAGGCGAGCGTGGAGATGGGCGCGGTGAAGTACGGGGGAATCATTGCCAAGAGCAAGGACGGCGAGAGAAGCGTTGATTACAGCGTAGAAGCTCTGGTGGAGAGGAGAATAAACGAAATAAGAAGAAAAATCGTAGAGAAGCTGTTCGAGGGAGAATATGCTTGACGCGTACACCATAATACTAATTGCCCTGTCGGCGGCATTCATCGGAATTCTCATAGCGGTAGTTGTATTCATGGGCTATCTCAGGAAGATTCTGAGCATAGCCTCGTTCATGGGTCCAAACGCCACAATATTCGCCATAAGCGCAAAGTACACCACCGAGGAGAACATCAATCATCTGTTAGAGATGACCAGCGTGAACGAAGTCATATCGGAAATAAAGAAAGAGGGGTACGAAGTGGAGGACGTAGAGAAAGGAGACGTAGAAATTGAAAAGTCCATGATCAAGATGATGGACGAGGTAATAGCCATGCTCCCGGAGGGAGTTAGGCAGTTTTCCGAGGTTTACATGCTCAAATACGATGCAAACATAGTGAAGAGAATACTCCGCGCCAAGCACGCTGGAATAAAGAAAGATAAAATTTACGAGATGGTCTACGAGGGGAAGCACATCAACAAGTTGATAATTAACCACATGGTTGAGGCAACCAGCGTGGAAGATGCCATAGCCGCTTTGGATGTCACTCCCTTCAAAGAGGCAATCGATGTTTGGAACGAAAGTGGAAAGCTGAGCGATGTGGACATGGCCTTAGATAAAATAGTCATGGAGAAATTAGTGGAAGCGAAGAGCATGCTGGACGAGGACAGCAGAGAAGCCATCGAGAAAATAATGGCAATAATGGTGGACGTATTCAACATCAAAACCTTAGTTCGAGGCCGCGCTTTAGACGAGGATGTGGAAAAATACATCATCCCAGATGGTTACGAGCTGGACTCGTGGAAATTGAAGAGCTTGGCAGAATCCAGAAGCATGGAGGAGATGTTGGGCAATTTAGATGGAACAAGCTACTCTTTCCTGCGTGATTTGAAGAGCGCCTTCGAAGTGGAACTTGCTTTGGACAGGTTCCTTTTAGATAAGGCAAATGAGCTGGGCATGGTTTACTCCACATCTTCTGGCCCTGCAATGATGTTCCTCATTTCCAAGGAATACGAGGCGAGAAACCTCAAAGCCATAATAAAGGGCTTCGTTGAAGGTCTGCCAAAAGAGAGAATATCGAAGGTTCTGGTAGGTGTTGCCTCATGAGAATCGTAGCCGTGGGAAACATTGATTTCATCGCCGGATTTCAATTAGCAGGCGTCAAGGATGTTTACGAAGCCCCGGACACGTGGCAGGCCAGAAAGGTTTTAGAAATAGTAAAAGAGTTGGAAGACGTGGCAATAGTCATAATTCAGAGAAGTTACGCACGGGAATTGAGAAAATATATCGAGGAGTGGAGAAACGAGAAGGGCATATATCCCGTAATTTTAGAGCTTCCAGATCACAGGGAGAAGGGGGAGTATGAAGATCCGATGAGAGATGTGATAAGAAGAGCCATTGGAATAGATATGATGAAGAGGTGAAAGATATGGGAAAGATAATTAGAGTTGCAGGACCGGTCGTGGTTGCAGACGGAATGAAGGGCAGCGAAATGTACGAAGTGGTTCGCGTAGGCGAAGAAGGATTGATAGGAGAGATCATCGCGTTATCGGGCGACAACGCCACGATTCAGGTCTATGAAGAAACATCGGGCATAAAACCCGGGGAAAAGGTGGAAAGAACGGGCGCCCCGCTTTCCGTTCTCTTGGGTCCCGGAATCATAAGCATGATTTACGACGGAATACAGAGGCCCCTTCCAGATATTAAGGAGGCCATGGGCGACTTCATAAAGAGAGGAGCCAACGTGTCCCCTCTGGATTTCAACAAAAAATGGCATTTCGTGCCTAAGGTAAAAGTTGGAGATGAAGTCACCGGTGGAGATATAATAGGCGTAGTCCAAGAAACCAATTTGTTGGAGCACAGGATCATGGTTCCTCCCGAGGTTGAGGGGAAAATAACTTTCATCGTCGAGGAGGGAGATTACACAATAGACGAAGTGGTTGCGAAGGTGAACAACAAAGAGGTGAAGATGTACCAGCGCTGGCCCGTGAGAAAGCAAAGACCATTTAAAGAGAAATTGGACCCGACGGAGTTGCTGGTTACAGGTCAGAGAGTTTTGGATACTTTCTTCCCAATCGCAAAGGGAGGAGCCGCGGCAATTCCCGGAGGCTTCGGAACTGGAAAGACGGTTACGCAGCACCAGCTGGCGAAATGGAGCGACGCCGAGGTAATCGTCTATGTGGGATGCGGAGAAAGGGGAAATGAGATGACCGAAGTGTTAGAAGATTTTCCCAAGCTTAAAGATCCGAAGACCGGGGAGCCGCTCATGAACAGAACTATTCTCATAGCGAACACATCCAACATGCCCGTGGCCGCGAGGGAAGCAAGTATTTACACGGGAATCACTATCGCCGAGTACTTCCGCGACATGGGATACAACGTCGCCCTCATGGCAGATTCCACCTCGCGCTGGGCCGAGGCACTGAGAGAAATATCCGGTCGATTGGAAGAGATGCCCGGCGAGGAAGGTTATCCCGCATATTTAGCATCTCGTTTAGCTGAATTCTACGAGCGCGCCGGCTATGTGAGAGTGCTCGGAAAAGAAGATAAGAAAGGATCCGTCACCGTTGTGGGTGCGGTTTCCCCTCCAGGTGGAGATTTCAGCGAGCCTGTGACACAGAACACCCTGCGTATCGTGAAGGTATTCTGGGCTCTGGACGCGGACCTCGCGCACAAGAGGCACTTTCCGTCGATTAACTGGCTCCGCTCATACTCGCTGTATCTGAATACTGTGCGCGGCTGGTGGGAGAAGAACGTCGCGAAGGACTGGTACGAATTGAGGAAGGAGGCGATGGGTATACTGCAGAGAGAAGCGGAATTGCAGGAAATAGTGCAATTGGTTGGCCCGGATGCCCTGCCAGATAGGGAGCAGGTTCTACTGGAGACAGCTCGTTCCCTAAGAGAAGATTTCCTGCAGCAAAATGCGTTCCACGAAGTTGATACCTATTGCCCATCCACGAAGCAATACGACATGCTCCGCATAATCCTTAAATTCCATCATCTATCAACGGAGGCCGTTGGCAAGGGCGTGAGCGTGGAGAAGATAAGAAAATTAGCCGTGAAAGAAGATATCGCCTACATGGGCAGAATTCCGAACGAGAATTATCAGGAAGAGTTCAAAAAGATCGAGAAAAAGTTGGAAGAGGAGATCAGGGCCTTAG
>JALWEL010000008.1 GCA_027014065.1 DHVE2 group archaeon | reverse complement strand
GGAGGGGGCGGCATCTCGTATTTTAGCCAGTAGCCGCAGTGCGCGCAATAATTCCATGAATCCTCGATTTCCTTATGGCAGTTGGGGCATTTTTTCTTCTCGGATAGAAATGCAAGGATGAGCACTGGAATATACGCTATGATTACGACGGCCATAACAACTAAGTACAAAGGGAAACTCTCGCTGCTTTTCTCCTTCGTTATGAATTTATTTGATTCTTCGTATCCTCGGTACCAACTTTCTTTGTACGGTAAAATTCTAACATCCGAAATCGTGTATCCCCCTTCCTCAGGCGAGACTCCTACGTAGTAAGATGGGTGAAATGCGCTGAATGTTTGATTTGCCGTGGATTCCATGTAATAGTAAATTTTCCCGTCGTAAACGTAGTAATCCCGCAGATATCTCGCGAGTGGATTTGTGAGATTTACCCTGTCGAAATGCACGCCTACGGCCACGTGCCCCACGGTGCTGCCGTCGGTGATGTTCATTACAATCAATACAACATCGTAACCCAAATAATGAGATAATGACGCCAAAAGCAAAGATTTGTCCTCGCAATCTCCTGTGCCGAGAACAATGGTCTCCAGAGGAAATTGATAATAGTCGTAGAACCCGTCAACCACGAAATCGTCCATGTACTGAATGGTTTCTTGCACGAAGGAGAGAACGAAATTCAATCTGGTCAGGTTGTCATACCCCTCCTGTTTGGCGATGTAGTTCAAGCTATCAGCCAAATTCTTTATGTTCTCGTCGTTGGACGTTAAAAAATACTGCAAATAAGAAAGATTGAAGGCATAGCGGTACGCTCCTGGAAGAGCTCGATAGTAAGCGTAATCTTTCTGGGGAACAAGCAACTCGATGTTCCACGTATCTCCATTCTTACTCACCTCGCTCCCCGCCTTCCCGTCGGTGAGCTTCATTGTGAGAGTGAAATGCTCTTCTTTTCCACTCTCCGGATTCGGAGTGAAGCTCCAAGAGTAATTTTTCTCGGATATAACGGTCCCGTGGGAAATTGGAAAAAGAGAAATGGAGATGAGTGCTATTATTAAGACCAAATGTACCATTTTCATTGCCCTCCCTCCTTCAACCTAAATCCGCAGTGAGGGCAGAATTCCCATGAAGAATTTACAGGTGCGCCGCAGTGCGGGCATTTTTCATCCATTTTTTCTTCTTTTCCCGCATTCTTTCTGTAATCGTAGAAGCTCACACTTATGGCAGATATGGAAAACGCTGCTCCTATTATAATTGCAATTGTGCCGTTTGATTCTCCGTATTTCAGCACAACCTGCACGTAGCCCTGCGAGTTCACGTTTGCTACCACAAAATAATATGTTCCGCTTTCCGGCGGAACAAATGATATGGTGGTGTTTTTAACGGTATCAGAATAAAGGCAATCCGTGAAATTGCTTTTCTCAATTCTGTTGTAAGAAGTTTCGTTCATTATATAGAATGTGAAATAATCGGTGCCTTTCAACTGAAATGTGTAACTTATGCCCTTATTCATTGAGAAAACGAAGGATTTAACCTCCCCCGGCCCCATGGTGACCACCGCCGATTGAGGATTGTAGAGCCCCCCCAAAACTATTGCTATTAACCCAATGACCATCAGAATTAATGATGCTAACTTCAAAGAGTTCATAAGGCACATTATATTTTCTTCGATTTAAAGATTTTCAAACCCTTTCCATTTCCATGGAAAAGTTGATGCTCTTGGCGGAATGGGTCAAAGCACCCATGGATATGATGTCCACATTGCACCTTGCGTGTTTTTCTATATTTTCCTCCGTTATTCCCCCAGATACTTCAACTAACACTTTGTAATTCTTCTTCAATTTTTCTGCAATTCTGCAAACTTCCCCAGGGCTCATGTTGTCGAGCATAACTATATCCTCCACCAATT
>JALWEL010000007.1 GCA_027014065.1 DHVE2 group archaeon | reverse complement strand
GAGAATTTTTCATCGGTCTGCGCGTTTGGGAGAAAGCAGCGGGAATCTTCACGAAACACTAAAATGAGTAGCATGGCATGATTTCCTTGCTTGATGAATTCCATGAGCTCCTGGAGATGCCTCGCGCCCCTCTCGGAGGGGGCATCGGGGAAGAGGGCTATACCATCCCGAGCCAGAGTGCATCCCTTCACCTCGATTGCTATTTTTTCCTTTCCCTCGGCGATGAAATCTATTCTACTTTTTCCTATTTTCACTTCCGCCCTGAGTGAATAATCCCTCAGGGAATTCTTAAGAATTATTTCCGCAATCCTCCTGTGATAAGAAGAATTCACGAAAACCCACATATTTTCGTATTTTGCCGCTATCAAGTCCCACGAAGTTTTCCTATTTTTTCCGTTCGCTTTTTTCAAAAGAACATTATTTCCCTCATATAGCAACTCTTGAAGCCTACCGGGGTCGTGGATGTGCACGCTGACCTCTTCATCACCTATTTTTACTTTCCCTAAAAATCTATTTTCGCGGGAGATGAACACCGCTTCAGCATCAGGAATTACCGAGATTATCCTCATTCTTCTCACTTCCGCAGAGGTGGTATATTAACAGGTAGGACCAAAGAAGAATAATACTGGTGAACACCAGCTCTATTGTGGCGAGTCCCGGAGGTCCGAAAAATATTGCTAATAGCGGGAGAGAAAATCCCACAACGAGGAGGGTGATGCCCTTCTTTCTCCATTCCCTGTTCCAAGTCCAGTAAATTCCGTAGAGGAGTATAAAAATGGAAACTATTAATGAGCCTGTGAGGGTGAAGAACAGGTGAAATGTGAGTTTGTTCGGTATTATGTAGAATCTTGAGTTATCGGGAAATATACCTACAAATATGTAAAATATCGCACCGGTAAGCATTCCGTATCCAAAAATATCCATTGGCTTTGGGAGTCTGATTAAAATTCTTATGGCAAATATTATCCCTAATATCCCCGTGAGGATCAATCCCAGATTGAAAATCCATGCCTGGTTTGCTCCGATGGAACCAAGATCACTCAAGGCGTGGGTTCTGTAATCAAACCACGGGTTTAGAACTATGGATATTAGAACTGCTCCGAAGAAAACCAGTTCGAACATAATTCCTGCATAAATCCCTATTTTATCATAATTGCACGAGGAAATACACACACATGCAATATGAGTGAAGTTGTATTTTTAGTTTTCCACGTTTCACGAAGAAGTATTTATATATCTTTCCCTTACCCTATTTAAAGGTGATGTATATGAATGAAGAGGAGAAGGTACATATTGAAAACATAGTGGCGTCCACCGCGCTTGCGGACAAACTGGATCTTGGAAAAATTGCATTGACACTTGACGGGGCGGAGTACGAACCTGAACAGTTTCCGGGTTTGATTTATCGCTTGAAGGAACCTAAGACTGCGGTTTTGATATTCAGAAGCGGAAAGGTAAATTGCACCGGCGCCAAGGATATTGAGAGCGTTAAGAAAACTATTGACACCTTAGTTAGCAAGCTGAAGCAGGCGGGCATAGATGTATACGACAATCCCAAAATTGTGGTTCAAAACATCGTGGCCGTCTATGATCTGGAGACCGAATTGAATCTGACGAACATCGCGCTTTCTCTGGGCTTAGAGAATGTGGAGTACGAGCCCGAGCAGTTCCCCGGGTTAGTTTATCGCGTTGAGGAACCTAAAGTTGTTCTCCTGCTATTCGGCTCCGGAAAGGTGGTCTGCACCGGCGCCAAGAAGAAAGAGGAGATAGTGGAGGCAATTAAGAAGCTCAAGGCGGACCTGAGAAGCGTTGGATTGATTTAATTTCATTTTTTCTATTTTTGAGCGTTTGGTGTAGTATCCCGAATTAATTTTACAATTCAAATAACCACCCCACATATTCAAATATCTTTTCCTCCGGAAGCTTTCTCCAGAATGCTTCTTCAGGGGTTTCAGCATTATCGAAGTCCAAACTCATGTGCGGCTTATCATAGTTATACCACTCGATAAGTTCATCAATATCTTTGAAGAATCTTTTCTTAGCTTCAACAAGCCCGAAGAACCGTTCTATCTTTCCATTTGTTTGTGGATGATTTACCCTGGCGAGAATGTGCTTTATTCCATTTTCTTCCAGAAACTGGCCGAATTTATGCTTTGAGTATCCTTTCTTATCTGTTCTGGAAGCTACGAACTGGCTCCCATGGTCTGTCATTATCTCTCTTGGTTTTCCGTACTCTTCAAAGCCTTTCTTTAACACAGAAATCGCATTTTCAGTTGTTGCATTATCAAAAACTCCGTAACACATTATTCTCCTGCTGGCATCATCCATGAAAGCGATCAACCATTTTCCATTGCTTAATAGCTTCCAATCTCCCTGCCAGAGGCTCATCGAATGCTTTCTTTCAAATCTCACATATTTCCTTTGCCTTCTTTTCTTAGGATTTTTCATAATTCTTCCCTCCTCTATCAATATTCTGTATATCCTGTTATGGGGAATATGGATTCCATATTCCCTTTCTATCTTCTTTTCCAGAGCTGTCGGACCTAATTTATATCTTTCATGCATTTCTACGATGAATTCCCTTTCTTCTATGGATACTTCAGATTTCTTTCTTCCGGGCTTCTTTAGTGTCGGTATCTCTCCTTCGGAGAGATACTGTTTGTATAGCTGCCAAACTCGGACTCTGGAGATTCCCTGTATCTGTGCAATCTCTGTTATTTCCCGTCCCTTCTCAATTTCCCTGACAATCCAACGGATTTTTCTGTCATTCAGCTTACGCATCTTGGAAAAAGAAAAAGATGTTAATGTATTTTGGGATACTACAAATTTTAATTAGAACCGCAATCTATATTATACCATTCTCCATACTCTGATTGTGAAACGCAGAAAGTTGAATATGAGAAAAGATTACGAGTTCCGCTACCTTCTGGGCCAAATTCTCAAAGATTTGCCGGAAGGAGTGCAGGGCTCGATGAAGGGTACCATATACGCCAAGGCATCGAACATCGGCATAAAGGAGGCGCGGGATTTCATTCTCAAGAAAAAAGAGGAGGGTGTGATAGACGAGCCAACCGCGAAGAAGCTCATTGATTTGCTGTACAAGTACAGTGTGTACAGATGATTCCCCTCTACCTTCCCAAGAGGATTGACGAAAAATTCAAAGAGAGATTTTTGAAATCCACTTTGAAAATCGGAGAGCAAGAGAGTTTCGAGGGCTTTTTGGTGAAATTCCCCGGAGAGAAAAGATTCAAGTCCCTGCTATGGGAGAAACTATCACAGGTGTATGGAGTTTTCAGGATAAAGGCAATTACACCTTTTCCAGAAGATGGTTACCCATTGATTCCCGTGCTTATTCCATCGTGGCTCAATTCGCGGGCAAGCGTCGCGCGGGTGGAAGGCAGAGTTTACGACCTATCCATGTTCTCTCAGGAAAGTGGAAGATTCATAGTTGCGGATAAAATAGAAAAGCTCAAATTGGAAAATTATCTGCAATTGGAAAAGAGCGGGCTGGATGGGAGGAAGATTTATAACATATTCGATTCCACATTCTCCGAGTTCGCGGTGGATGTTTTTTCCTCCTATTTTCTCTCATCTCCAAATTATATGGGGCGAGTTGGAGGAAACGCTCTATCCATTCTGAATGCGAATTCCAAATACTATGCGAACGATTTCAAGCCGTTTTTTTCAATATTTTCTGAGATTTCCAACATTTTGAAGAAGGACAGCTTCAACGTGTCGCTGATTTACGATGATGAAATCGAGATAAAGGTCACGCCGAAGTTCAAGATACGCTACGATGCCATGGGCCGCAAAGGCGCAAAGAATTTCTATTCCGGAAGAAAAGCGAAGGTGTGGGAGAAGAGCGCAATGACGAGCGCCGATGTGAAGTTCCACGAGATTATACGATATTCAGATATCCCATACCTCCCTACCAAGGAGGAGGTGACAATCATCGACGACTCCCTTTTGAGAGAATACTCATTGGATATCGGATTTTACGCATTCGAAAATCATTTAAGAAATCCGGAAATCGACGAAGATTACGTGGTCTCTTTCAAGAAAGAGCTGATACGGAAGATAGGCGGCGAGTTCCCGGAAATTTTGGAAGCCATGCAGATGGGCGTGATCATGGACATCTCAGATATCAACGGCTTCGGAGAGCACGGCGCCCGGGTTAAGAGTGCCTGGGAGAGAATGGATATTGGAGGAATAAGCAAAATTGAAGAGATTTACCTTACATCTTTTGAGAGACTATACGATGTTATTGGTCCCAAGCTCAGAAACGAGTTGGCGGCGCTTAAGCACAAGAGCAGGGAGGAGAGAATAATAAATAGAGTGCTATGGGAACTTAACCAGCTCAAACCAGCGGGCTGGGATTATCGGTATTTTGAGATGAAGATGGAGGAGCGGGGAATAGATAAGAACGTGGACAACATATTCGAAAATTTGAGAAAAGAGGGGATAGTGCTCATGAAGAGGAAAGGAGTATACTTCGCCGTGGCAAATGTGTAATTTTTACCAAAAAATATATGTACCAAATTTTGTCATGATTATAGGATGTCCGAAGAAGTCCGAGTATATGGGACAAATACGGGGGAGAAGGTGGTTTATATCCCGGATTTTGCAGTCTCGCTTTGGAGAATAAAGTTCAGGGACAGGTACGGCATCGATTTGGACCCAGATGTGGCCAGGGTTATTCTGCAGACAAAGTACGAGGAGAGTACTTGGAAATGGAAGCGCGCAGTAAAGCACATAGAGGAAATACTGGTGAACAAGGGCTTCAGCAGGGATCACGCTGTGAAATTCGCCAGACATGTTGTGGATTTGGCGTTGCAATGAAGAAAAAGGCTCTGGAGATAAAGCTTCAACGCTTGCAGGGATTTACGAATCCTAAAGCTAGTTTAGAGCAGTATTTAACGCCGGCGAACATCGCCGCTGAAATTTTATTTTTTGCACATCAGATGGGTGATATAGAGGGAAAGATAATAGCAGACCTGGGCAGTGGCCCCGGAATCTTTTCCATAGGTGCCTGCTTTTTCAATCCGACCAAGATTTACGCCGTGGAAATAGACGGGGATGCAATCGAAGATTTGAAGAGGAATATCGCAACAGTGAGATGTGAGAAAATAGAAATCGTGAGAGAGGATGTGAAGAATTTCGGAGTTCCCGTAGACACCATTTTTCAAAACACCCCCTTCGGGGCGCAAGTGAGACACAACGATTTGCCATTTTTGGAAACATCTCTGCGAATTTCCAAGGTGATTTATACTCTTCACAACTGGGAAACTAAGGATTTTCTAATGGGAAAAATTGAAGAGCTGGGCGGCAGGATAACCCATGTTCTCGAGTTCCAGTTTCAAATACCGCGAATTTACAAATTTCACACCAAAGAGAAAGTGACTAAAAAATTCGTGTTTTTCAGAATAGAAAAGGTCGGGGATAAATTAAAATAAAATGTTTGAGATTATGAAACGATGGAAAAAATAGTGGCTCAGGCCAAAGTGTACTTCATAATCGGGTACGGAAGGGATAGCACTACTTACGATGATAAAAAATGGAATCTCAACAAAGTTTATCTAACGGAAAATCGCATAATTTTCAAAATTCGTGACCGTTATTCCGTGATAAATTACGGAGATATCGAATCATTGGTTGAGCGGGACAAGTATTTTCGGGTCTCGCCGCCCATGGGCTGGTCACGAGGCAGCATATTGGAGATAAGGCATTACGAAGATTCCTCAAAGAAGCATATACTCATTTCTCTCATATCCGCGGATTTCGACGTTATAACCAAGATGAAGGCGATAATCGGGAGATTTGCATTCGGCGAGAGAAAAGAGATAAAAG
>JALWEL010000006.1 GCA_027014065.1 DHVE2 group archaeon | reverse complement strand
CGTGAATGATTACAAATGCCCATCATTCTCCGTTACCATAGACGCAAACGGAGATGTAATTTATCCCTGTGCGGTTATAGCTCATCGCGTTGGCAACCTTGTGAATGAAGACCTTGAGACAATTCTTCACTCTGAGAAGGCACAGAAGGCAAGGGATATTATGCACAACTGTACCAAAGCGTGTATGCTCTATCTCCACGCTGAAACCTCGCAGTTCCACAACGTGCGTAATTTAGCAAGGTTCGTTGGAGAATTTGTCGGAGGATACATCAAGAGAAATCCCCGTTAGATTTCTTGTATTCCAGAGCGTATTTAACGAGGGCAAGATGCAAAGGAGAAGGCCTCAACGGTCTGGATTTAAATTCAGGATGGAACTGAGAGCCTATGTAAAATGGATGATCTTTGAGTTCGAATATTTCCATTCTAACCCCGGATTCATCCTTTCCGCTGAAGTGCATACCTTTCTTTTCCAATTCTTCTATGTACTTCGGATTCACCTCGTACCTGTGACGATGCCTTTCATATATGACCTCGCTTCTGTATATTTTATACGCTAATGAACCTTTCTCAATAAGCACTTTTTGAGCGCCCAATCTCATTGTTCCGCCCAATTTATCGATGTTTCTCTGCTCAGGAAGAAGATCTATGACGGGAGCATTAGTTGCAGGGGATAACTCGGTGCTGTTTGCATCCTCATAACCCAAAACATTTCTGGCAAATTCCACTACCGCTAATTGAAATCCAAAGCATACCCCCAGGAACGGAATTCTGTTCTCTCTGGCGTATTTTGCTGCCATTATTTTTCCTTCCGAGCCTCGCTTTCCGAATCCGCCCGGTATGAGAATCCCATGCACGTTATTCAATTCTTCTGTTCCATTCTCTTCTATGCTCTCGCTGTCTATCCATTTTATATTAACCTTTACCTTTAAACGAGATGTTGCGTGGATTAAGGATTCATGGTGACTTATATACGAATCTCTCAAATGAACATACTTACCAACTATGGCGATTGTGACCTCATCCTTAGGATTGTAAAGATTCCTTAGAAATCTCTTCCACTCTTTCCATTCAGGAGTCTCGCCCCAGAGTTGTAGCCGCCCCATTATGTACTCCCCTAATCCCTGCTTCTCGAAAATTAGTGGGACCTCGTAAATCGACCTTGCATCGGGAGCGCTTATCACCGCTTCGTATGGGACACTGCAGAAAAGAGATATCTTTCTTCGTGTTTCATCGTTTAAATATTCCTTGGCCCTGCCGATAATTATATCAGGCTGTATCCCCAATGAGCGGAGTTCTTTTACGCTGTGCTGCGTTGGCTTGGTTTTTTGCTCTCCTACCACATCCAAAACTGGAACCAAAGTGGTATGAACGAAAAGCACATTTTTGTTTCCTTCCTCAAGCCAGAGCTGCCTTGTCGCTTCCAAAAATGGCATGCTCTCTATATCGCCCACGGTTCCTCCGATTTCTATGACAATTACATCCGCTTCGCTCTCAACTGCAATTTTCTTTATCCTCCGCTTTATTTCCTCCGTGACGTGAGGAATTATCTGAACCGTCTTTCCCAGATACTCACCCTTCCTCTCCCTCTCTATAACCGTTTTGTAAACTTTGCCCGTGGTAATGTTATGATCGAAGGTCAAATTTGTGTCCAGAAATCTCTCGTAATTTCCTAAATCCAGATCTACTTCACCTCCATCATCAAGCACGAAAACTTCTCCGTGCTGATACGGGTTCATCGTTCCAGCATCATAATTCAGGTACGGGTCAATCTTTATCGCTGTAACCTTCAGACCTCTTGCCTGGAGAATCTTTGCTATTGAACTCGTAGTTATACCCTTACCCAATCCAGAAATCACGCCGCCCGTGACAATAATGTACTTCATGCAAAAAGTGAATGTGTAAAAGGTATAAACCTTTTTTC
>JALWEL010000005.1 GCA_027014065.1 DHVE2 group archaeon | reverse complement strand
CACGCGGTGGCACGGGATGCGCGGAGGATCAGGATTCTGAGAGAGCATAACGCCGCACGCCCTCGCCGCTTTTATATCTCCCAACGCTTTAGCCAATGCACCGTAGGTGCTCACCCTGCCCGGGGGAATCTGCATGACGAGCTTGTAGAAGTAATCGTAGAGGTTCACAGAGGGTTATGCGCGGGAGGATTTAAGGGTTTATCCCTTCCTCCTCAACATCGCCGCGTAAATTATATCGCCGGATGTGATGAAAAATCCGCGCTTCTCCTTCGTAATGAAATTCCCGCCGCCGAGCTCCATCTCCTCGAACTCTGAATTCTCCTCTAAAAATTTTTCCACCAGCAAATACGTTTCATCGGGGTTGAAGGTGCACACAGAGTACACGAGGAACCCGGAGGGCTTCACATATTTTTTCGATTCGTTTAGGATTTCCATCTGCATTTTGGGGTATTTTTCCAAATTCTCTTGGTATTTCGCCTCGGGATTTCTTCCCGCGGATCCGAGTCCGCTGCAAGGGGCGTCCACAAGAACAATATCATACTCTCCCGAGAAATCAAATTTTTCCATCTCAAGCCCTAATTTTTCGGCGCGTTTAAACAGGGAATTCAATTTCTTTTCGTTCGCATCATGCACTTTCACCTTGGCAGGGGGGTTGAAGAATTTAATTGTGAAACTTTTTCCTCCGCTGCCGGCGCAGAAATCTAAAATCTCGGAGCCTAACGAGGCCACTAACTTTGAGAGGTGTTGGCTGGAGGAGTCCTGCACGATCCCGAGGCCATTTTTAATGAGAGATGAGTATTTTGCGGAAGAATTTCCCGCGATGCATGTTTCAGGATTGCAAAGCTCCACCTCGTATCCTTCCTTTTGAAGAATTTCTATAGCCTCTTCCCTTTCGATTTTCTGCACATTCACCGCTATGTGCGTTCTCTTCTCTTTGTTTATCTCCTCGGCAAAATGAGGGTAGAGTTGCAGTATTTTAGCCACCTCAGTCGAGGCGGAAAGATAGACGTGGGCCATGTTTTTCTCTATTGCAATTTTCCTGTATTTATCGAGTATTTTTTTGCGGAAGAAAAGCCCGACGTAGTTTCTCGGATTTTTATCCATTTTTTCCGAATCCATTGCGAAATCGTAGAGCTTTTTGAATCTCACCACGTGATGGACGATCTCCACAACTTTCTCTCGGTCTTCATCGCTCAAATTGGAATTTGGCAGGATATCCCGCATGGCACGGGCCATGTTTCCCTTTTTCAGCCATTTTGCGATTATTCTCTCCGCAATTCTCTCTATTTTTCCCATCGATTTCGGAATGTGTGGCGATAGATAATACTTTTCAATTCCTGATGGAAAACTTTAAAAGAGGAAATATGAGAAATTTTAATATGGAGTTTTTGTTTAGGTTGAGCAAATGGAGTTTGATAAAGCGAAATGGATGCAGATGCCCCGCGAAATATATGCCGGGCACGATGTTCTTGATAACCTAGGCGAGATGTGTTTGAGATTCGGGTTGAAGGGAAAGGCGTTAGTGGTCACTGGAAACACCACTTACAAAATCGCCGGAGAGCAGGTTGTAAAGATTTTGAAGAAGAAAAAGTACGAAGTGTCGGTGGTGAGGACAGGAATTGCGGATAAGAAAAATCTCAGCGAAATCAAGAAAATCGGGAAGAAATTCAATTTCATGGTGGGTGTGGGTGGGGGGAGCAAGATTGATTTGGCTAAGAAAGCTTCTTACGATCTCGGAGTACCTTTCATAAGCGTGCCAACCACCGCGAGCCACGACGGCATAGCGAGCCCGAGGGCATCCATAAGGAACAACGGCACATCCATGTCCATGGAGGCACAGGAACCCTTGGGAATTGTGGCGGACACGGGAATTTTGATTCAATCCCCCTATCGTTACCTCGCGGCAGGAGCGGCCGATGTGATAGGAAACATTACGGCCATAAGGGATTGGGAATTAGCACATAAATTGAAGAACGAGAATTTCAGCTCCACAGCCTACGGGCTTGCAAAGTACGCTGCGGAATCAATTATAGATAATGCATATTCAATCAAGCCCAATTTAGAGGATAGTGCTTGGATCATAGTGAAATCGGTAATCGTGTCAGGGATGGCCATGAGCATAGCCAATTCCTCGAGACCGGCGAGTGGCTCTGAGCATTTATTTGCACATGCATTGGAGAAGAGGGCGCCGGGCAAAGCGCTTCACGGAGAGATGGTTGGTGTTGGCACAATAATGATGCTCTATCTTCATGGAGGGGAGTGGAAGGAGATAAGAGATGTATTGAAGATGATAGGCGCACCCACAACTGCCAAGGAGTTAGGGGTTGAGCCTGAGGACATAATATGGGCGCTGACCCATGCGCACAAGATGAGGAAGAGATACACAATATTGGGGGACAGGGGCCTGAGCGAAGAAGCGGCAGAAAATCTGGCAAAAATAACAGGAGTAATAGGGAGGTGATTGAAAATGGCAATAATAACTCTGGTGGGAAAAGAGCTTGCAAAGGAAGGTTTGGAGTTTCAGTACCTTGGGCCTTTGCTGGAGTGTAGGGGCTGCAAGCTTAAAAATGTGTGCTTTAACTTGGATGAGGGAAAATGGTACCGCGTGGTCAAAGTTCGGGATAAGGAGCACGATTGCAAAGTACACGAAGGGGGAAAAGTGGTTACCGTGGAAGTGGAAGAGATTCCCGTGCTAATTGCAATTCCAGCAAAGACCGTTGTAGAGGGAGAGGTTATGGAGTTCAAGAGAACAAACTGTCACAACTTGGACTGCGAGGAAAAGGATCTCTGCAACCCCATTGGGTTAAGGGATGGTACGAAGATAAAAATAGTAAAAATCGAAGGCACCATGAAATGCGGAAATAAGGAGTTCAAGAAAGTGCTTGTCACATGGTAGAGTTAGGAATTGTGGGAAAGCCCAACGTGGGCAAGTCTACATTTTTTTCCGCTGCCACCATGCAGGCGGCTGAAATAGCGAACTATCCATTTACTACCATAGACGCGAACAAAGCGGTTGGCTACGTTCGCAAACCCTGTCCCCATGTTGAAATTGGTAAACCCTGCAACCCGAAAAAGTCCATCTGCATTGAAGGGACAAGATTCATCGCAGTGGAGATGATAGACGTTGCAGGCTTAGTGCCCGGGGCCCACGAGGGTCGCGGACTCGGGAATAAATTCCTAGATGATTTACGCCATGCGGACGCGCTTGTGCATATAATTGACGTCTCAGGGTCCACCGACGCAGAGGGCAATCCAGTGGGAATCGGGGAATACGATCCCGTGGAAGATGTGAAATTCTTGGACGAGGAAATAGCCTACTGGATAGCCAACATAATCGAGAAGGGCTGGATTCGCCTCGCCCGGAAAATCGAGGGTGAGAAGAAGAAGGTTTCGGAGGTTCTCGCAGAGCGCTTATCTGGATTGAACATACGGGAAAAGGAAATAAAAGACTCCATTAACTCTGTGGGATTGGGAGATAAACCAACAAAGTGGAGCAGTGAAGATATAATTGCGCTTTCATTCGAAATAAGAAAGAGGGCAAAGCCCATGATCATAGGCGCAAACAAAGCTGACAAAATCGAAGAGAAAAAGGTGAGGGAATTCGTTGAAAGAGTGCGCGAGATGGGATACATCGCCGTACCCATGAGTGCAGATTATGAACTGGCGTTGAAGCGAGCGGCAAAGGCAGGCCTCGTTAAATACGTTCCCGGGGCATCGGATTTCGAGATAATAGCCAAGGATAAATTGAATTCCGCTCAAATAGCAGCTTTGGAGAAGATAAGGGAATTCATGAAAGTATACGGCTCCACGGGAGTGCAGGAGGTGATTGAGAAAGCCGTTTTCTCTCTGTTGAACATGATTGCAGTGTATCCTGTGGAAGACGAGAACAAGTGGACAGACAAAGATGGCAACGTACTTCCCGATGTGTTCTTAATGCCCCGGGGCTCAACGGCAATTGACTTAGCGTATAAAGTTCATACCGATTTGGGTGAGAATTTCATTCGCGCCATAAATGGTAGAACCAAGAGGATTTTGGGTCATGATTACGAGCTTCAGGACGGCGATATTATAAAGATAATCGCAAAAAGTTAAACGCGGGGAAGAAATGGGCGATTAGGGGAATGATAACTAGGGTTCCCCAGATAGCGATTATAACTATGCTCAGCAGCAGGGAAGATTTCACCCATGTGGGATAGTTTTCCCTCTTCAGAGCCATTGCCGTGGCAATAACTATCAGGAGTATGGCTAAAAAATAGATGAGCAGTGAGAGAATGGGATAAATTATCGAAGGCCCGGAAATGAAGGAGAAATAATACAGAAAAAAACCGACCCAGAGCAAAACCGCCGATGAAATTGAAAGTATTGCGATTCCCCTTCCATTTATCTCTTCTTCGTAGAATTCTTCCTCATCCATGCTCGAATCCATAGTCCCTCGTAGATGGCGGAAAAAGTATATAATCATTGCCCATACTCGTACTATGCCAGATAAAAAGATAAATGCGGAGGTTGCGAAACTAAATCTGTGCGATCATTGTTTGGGGAGATTGTACGGCATGCTGGGGCATTCCCTAACCAACGAGGAGCGGGGGAGAGCGATTCGGGTTATTTACGCCATGGAGAACAATGTGGATTTAAATTCTCTCTATCCGGATGAATGCGAGCTTTGCGGTGGTATATTCGACCAAATTGACAGGTATGCGGAGCATATCCTCTCTCTCATAGAAGATTATGAATTTTCCACGTTTTCCGTGGGGAGCAAATTTCCTGAAGAGGTGCTGGAAAAAGAAAAGGAACTTCGGGAGAAATTTTCATCAGAAGAATACGGGGAAAACATAGGAAGAGAATTCAACAGAGAGTTGGGAAAGAAAATAGCGGAACTGAGTGGCAAGGAGGCGGATCTGGCAAAGCCGGATATCACCATAATCGTGGACACCGAGTACGACGATGTTCGCCTAGAAATCAAGCCACTGTTCATATACGGCCGTTATCGGAAGCTTATCCGCGGAATCCCCCAAACTAAATGGCCCTCTGGAAAGTACAAAGAGAGTGTGGAAGAGCTCATAGCAAGGCCGGTGATGGAGGTCACGGGGGGAGAAGGGCATGCACTGCATGGATTGGGACGAGAGGATATTGATGTGCGCATGCTGGGCAACGGCCGGCCATTTGTGTTAGAGATAAAGAGACCGAAAAAGAGAAAAATAAATCTGGAGGAAATGGAAAAGAGGATCAACGAGTGCGCCAAGGGCAAGGTGGAAGTCTCAAATTTAAGATTCTCGGACAGGGATGAAATCAGGAAAATTAAAGGCGCGAAGATAAAGAAGAGATATAGGATTGGTGTCAGAGTTTCTGCTTCCAGAGAGGAAATAGAAGAAGCGATTCGTTCTTTGAGAGGAAAGATAAGGCAGCGCACCCCCAAGCGTGTGGCCCACAGGCGGGCAGACAAGATCCGTGTTAGGGAGGTTTACGAAATAAAATTAGTAGAAAATAAAAATGGGGTTTGGGTAATAGAAGTGCTTGCGGAGAGCGGCACGTACATCAAAGAGCTGATGCACGGTGATGACGGGAGAACAAAACCCTCACTCGCGGGTATTTTAAATAAAGAGGTGGAGGTTGAGTTTTTAGATGTGGTGGAAATTTTAGACGAGTTTAAATGACTTTCAAGCTCTCCTTTATCTCCTGGAGTTTTTTGATTTTCTCTTCAGCTTCTTTCTTCTTCTCTTCTAATTCCTTCTCCTTGGACTCTATTTCTTTTAGCTTTTTGCTTATTTCCTCTTCTTTTTCTTTTATTTTTCTTTCCCTGCTCTCTAAATCTTTCTCTCTTTTCTCCACTTCTTTTTCCCTATTTGCCAATTCTTTCTCTCTATCTTAGATTTCTCCTTCTTTCGTTTTCAAATCGTATATTTTCGTTTCTACCTCTATCTCCTTCTTCTTC
>JALWEL010000004.1 GCA_027014065.1 DHVE2 group archaeon | reverse complement strand
CTCCTGAGTTACTCATGAGAAAGGCGGCAGAGTACTGGCCAGAATTCTACAATTTTGGCAGGCTCGAGGGCGATGTGGTTGAAGAAGGGCACGGAATAATAAAGGGCTTTGATGTCTCGCCAGAGCCGTTTTTCTGCCAAGACGTTCTCACAGAGTATTTTCACGGAGTGATGGAGAATATCAAGGTTAAGGATATCAAAGTTGTGCATACAAAATGCGTTCACAACGGAGATGAGCATTGCGAGTGGGAGCTCACATGGAAGAAATAGAGCGGGGAAAAATATAAAATTTAACATTCCTATTTCCGAGCCATGATACTGCGAGATAAGGGGAAAATAACGAAGATGCTCATACTACTTGAGATTTTGCGCGGCAGGAAGAAGTTAAGGGAGATTGCTGAGCATATCGATATAACGGTTCAGGGTGTTTCGGAATATGTGAAAAATATGGAAAAAGAGGGGCTAATAAAGGATTGGGAACTTACCATCGCCGGCTTAGAATTTCTCAATAACGCACTCGACGAGCTCGGGGATTTCGTCTCCGAAAGCAATGCCGTGCTGAAAAAATTGCAGGTTATCGAGGCCATAGCCGGAGAGAGAATTGAGAAAGGAGAAAAGGTGAAATTGGTTATGGAAAACGGCTATATCCATGCGTATCGCGGCGAAGGAAATTCAACGGGAACCGCCATGAACTCCGCTGATAAAGGGGAAGATGTTGGCGTGAGTGAACTTCGGGGAGTCTTAGAAATAGAGTACGGAAAGGTGAATATATACGCCATGCCCTCAATCGAAGAGGGAGGAACGAAAAAAATAAATCCAGAAAAAATAAAGAAAATAATCGAGGAAAATAAAGGCGCTAAAATCGGAGTGTGCGGGGTCGTTGCGTATCTCTCGGTTAGAAAAATAGCAAAAATCGATTTTCAATTCTCGGCCATGAACGCCGCCATCGATGCTCACTATCGCGGCATTTCTACCGTGCTGTTCGTATCGCATTCCATGCTCCCCCATGTGCTGAAGACCATGGAAGATAAAGGAGTCCCGTACATCTTGGAAAAGGTGTGATCACTGAAATCTTATTTGCAGTTCAGGCACTTCCACACCGGTTCCAGAGTCAACGGAGCCAACTACCTTTGAATCGGGTATGTTTTTCTTTATATCTCCTTCGCATTCTTCAGGGGCAATTATAACGAAGCCCATGCCCATATTGAACGTTCTGTACATCTCCTCTTGG
The DNA here is from genome assembly GCA_027014065.1 of DHVE2 group archaeon. Lineage (GTDB taxonomy): Archaea > Thermoplasmatota > Thermoplasmata > Thermoplasmatales > Aciduliprofundaceae > JAADDK01. The sequence goes on along the minus strand of JALWEL010000004.1, from coordinate 700 downwards.
GCAATTTTCCCGCGCTCTTGTATCTCTTCGAATATCCACTGCGGCTTTAGCGTCTCATCGATGATGTATTTCATCTTCTTGAGTCGCAATATGTTGAGCAGTCCCCCGCCGGTGATGTGCGCCATTCCGTGGGGTGTGCAATTTTTGAGCAGGGATATAATTTCCCGCACGTAGATTCTCGTGGGTTTCAGCAACTCGTATCCGATTTTCTCTCCGTGCACCCTCTCATTTAAATCTGGAAAAATTCTTCGAGCGAGGGTCAATCCGTTTGAATGAATTCCAGAGCTGGGAATTCCGTAAATCAAATCGCCTTTTTTCACTTTTTCCCCAGTGATCAATTTTTCCTTTCTCACGATGCCGATGCTCGTGCCCGAGAGGTCTGCACCCTTGGTAATTTCAGGAATCGTTGCTGTTTCTCCGCCTAAAATCGTTATGTTCGCCTCTTCCGCCCCTTCGCTCAATCCCCTTCCTATCTCTTCCGCCATCTTCAGGTTGTACGAATCAATTGCTAAATAATCAACGAACGCAATTGGCTCCGCTCCGACGGTCACCGTGTCATTCACGTTCATAGCTATGCAATCAATTCCGATGGTATCCCATTTTTCCATCTCGTTTGCCACGATGATTTTTGTGCCCACTCCGTCGGTGTTCATCGCAATGTAAAAATCTCCGAATTCTATCAGGCCCGTGAACCCTAACT
>JALWEL010000003.1 GCA_027014065.1 DHVE2 group archaeon | reverse complement strand
TTCTTGTACCTTTTGAAATCTCTCACGGTGCGCGATATTACTAATTTTTCTATCTCCACTTCTCCGCGTCGAACCTTGCTCACGATTTCTTTCGCGAGGGAAATTGCGCCTTCCACGTCCCCGTCCAAAATCTTCTCGAACACCATCTTTTGCGCTTCGCTCTGCAGGTCGAAGGAATCGGTTCTCCTGATTTCGTAGCCCCGGACAATCATCTCTCCCCTCTTGTCCTCGGGCCATACTATCCGCCCTACATATCTCTTCTTTGCACCGTGCGAGAAAAACGGCTCTAAAATCTTCTCGAACTCTAAAATCAATTCTTCCTTCTCCGATATCTCCTTCGCAATCTCCGTTCCAAATTTCACCGAGCCATCCAGATTTTGATGCGGAGACTCGAAGAATATGGAGTCCGTGTCCCCGTAAACGACTTTCAATCCGCGGGATTCTAAATTTCCAATTATTTTCTTTATTGTCTCCCTCGCGAACGCGGTGATGCTAGCCCCTATTCTCGGGTCCGTGAATCGATAAAAAGAGGAGGCTAAAACTCCGTAGAACGTGTTCATGAGTATTTTAACCGCCTTTTGCAATCCATCGTAGTAATTTCTCTCTTCTTCCGTGGCCGCTTCCTTCATCTTCCTCTTGAGCTCGTCCCTCTTAGCCATCAAATCTTTCAGAATCTTCGGTATGATCCCCTCTCTCTTCTCTTTGCTCAGAAATTTGGCTCCAGTGGGACTCACGATGTCTCCTTCTTCGCTCAGGGTAGTGAAGCAGATGTTGTACTTGATTATGATGCTGGGATACATGCTTTTGAAGTCTAAAACGCAAATCCAGTGATAGAGCCCCGGCTCCAGAGAATGCACGTAGCCCCCTTCAATTTTCCCTCTCTTCCTCTCCTGCCCCTGCAGCGGCACGCCTATTTTTCTCCGGTCTGCTTCTCTTATCAGAAGTGAATCAACCCACGTGGATGTTCCCGAGTGCATAACGTCGTCTAAAGGGAATTTGGTAACTGTAGCGAGATCCATGTACTTTCCGATTATTCCTATTTTCAGGAGAATTCTCAAAGCCAACTCGGCATCCTTCACGCAGTACTTTATCACCTTCTCTTTATCTTTTTCCCATTCTTCGTCGATGTTCACCCGGTCAACGTCCATCTTTCCCTCGCCCAAAAGCTCTTGGGAAACGGCCTCGAGAGACTCTTGTTTAAGCCTCAATTCCTTCTTCACGGCCCACCATGCATCCTCTATAACTCTTCCATGAACGCGCCAGAACTGCCCGCCGATGCGCTGGGGCTTGCTCCCGTCCCTCCCTATGTTCAACTCCACCCCCAATTTTTTAGCTCGATCCGTTATAACCTCCAAATCATAGCCGTCGATATTATAGCCGGTGATCACATCCGGGTCCTCTTTCCGTATCACTCTAACGAAATTTTCGAGAATTTCTTTCTCATCGCCTTCCACATGCCCCTCCTTTATCTCCCCGTTCTCCCATATTGCGTAGCCAATTGTGAAAATGGTCCCATCCTTCATGGAATTCTCGATGTCAAAGCTAAGAATTTTCAATTCGGGCTTGAAATCTTCGATGTTCTCCACGCTTTCCAACTCCATGACTATCTCCGCGGTGTACTTATCGTTGGGCTTGTAATCCCCCACAAACCTCACACACGAACCTAAATCAAAATCGTAAATGAACCTCTGATGAAATGGTATGTCCGCGGCCAGAACTTCGCAAAATTCCGAGGCGAATCTCCTGTAATTTGGGGTTTTCCACGGGGAAGAGAGTGTGACTTTGACGCATTTCCTCATCTCGCCGCGATACCAAAGCTCCACGTCTTCCATATTTTTTATCTCCTCGTCCTCGCTCAATTTTTCCAGAAGTACCGCTGGAGGCTCCACTAAGTAGAAATAAGGTAAGAAGCCGTGATACCGACCAACGATGGATTTTCCCTCCTTGGTCTTTCCGTAGAGCTCAACCACCACCCCGTCCTCCTCCCTCGAATACGATGCGCTTATGAGCCGAACTTCCTCTTCCATCGCTTTTTATATTTCGGGATTGTTTATAAGGGTTTCCATCCCTTCGGGTTTCATAGGGCTACAAATCCTTCTTTTTGGGCTTTTTCAAATCTCTTAAATTTTTCGCATTAAAATAAGACAAAAAATTTAAATATGTCTTAGTGATATAATACAAAATGATAGAAATGCGTCTCGAAGAAGTCATAACCGAGTTCCACAGGTTTGGTATTCCGAAATTGAAAGAGAGAAGTTTGGAGCTGCCTTTGAATTTGAACAAGGCAATAGTGATCACCGGCCTTAGAAGGACAGGGAAAACTTACCTGATGTATCAGGCGATGAGAGAATTAACCAGCACAATAAACATCGAGCAGTTGTTCTACATAAACTTCGAAGATGAGAGATTAACGGGATTAAATTCTCAGGATCTATCGCGGATTGTGGAACTCTACAAAAAATACAATCCGGATGCAAAGACCATGTATCTATTTCTGGACGAAATTCAAAACGTGAATGGGTGGGAGAAATTTGTGAGGAGGCTATTGGAAAGAAAAAACGCAAGGATTTTCATAACCGGCTCCTCCTCCAAGCTTTTGAGCGGGGAGATTGCCACAGCGCTCCGGGGGAGGAATTTAACTTATCGTCTGTTTCCCCTATCTTTCAAAGAGTATCTTAGATTCAAAGAGCTTGAAATCAGAGCGCCGTTGACAGAAGATGACCGCGGTTTGATAAGGAAATATTTGGATGAGTATGTGCATTTCGGCGGATTTCCCGAGATCGTGGATTATGAAGAATTGCTGAAGATAAGAACACTCCAGGAATATTTGGATATGATGATATACAAAGACATAGTGGAGCGCTACGAAATAAAGAAAATCGGGGTGATGAAAGAGCTCATAAGGGTGACGGTGAAAAACTTCGGAAATCGCATGTCCGTGAGGAAATTGTACACCGGTGTTCTCGCATCGGGGAGAGAACTGAGCAAGAACAAGATTTACGAGTATTTCTCGTATCTGGAAGACATCGGGTTTATCATACCTGTGAGAAAATTCAGTTACAGCGAAATGGAAAGAATGAGGAGTATGCCCAAATTGTACGTGGTAGACAACGGCTTCCCGACCGTATACGGACTTAAAGATGTGGGAAGAAGAATGGAGAACTTAGTGGCTGTGGAGCTTATGCGTAGAAAATATTACAGCCATCCCACTTACGAGATCTCTTATTACTTAGGGGAAAACAGAGAGGTAGATTTTGTTGTGTCCGAAGGGCAGAGGGTCAAAGAACTCATTCAGGTATGCTACGACCCCACGGAAGTCGAAACGAAAAAGAGAGAGATAAAAGGCCTCATTCATGCGTCCAAAGAGCTGAAATGCAAAGAGCTTAAGATAATCACGTGGGACTACGAAGGAGAGGAAAATGTGGATGGGAAGAAAATAAAATACGTTCCGCTCTGGAGATGGCTGTTGCGCCTATCATCTTAATCGGAGAAAACAATTTTATACCATGTGCAAAATTCCCCAGCATGCGAATACTTTTCATACATTCGGACTACATAGAGTACGAAGCGAAGGAGAGAGCGATTAAAAACGCCGAGGAAATCGAGGAAAAAAGAGAGCGAGTCGAGGAATGCCTCGTTTCGTTCATCTCCGTGGAAGAGGGGGACTCGAATATCATAGGTAGGGTAGTTGGGGAAATTGAGGACGTGGCGGAAAAATTGAACGTTAAAACCATCGTGCTTTATCCCTACGCTCATCTCAGCAATAAATTAGCGAGTCCAGACGAGGCAATGAAGGTTCTTAAAGAACTGGAAAAAGAGCTCCGCGAGAATTACGAGGTGCATCGCGCCCCATTCGGCTGGTACAAGAGTTTCGTGATTTCGTGCAAGGGCCACCCGCTCAGCGAGCTCAGCAAGGAGATAAGGGGAGAAAAAGAGGAGGAAAGCGAGGCGCTGAAAGCGGAGAAAAGAACCACCTACTGGTACATAATGACCCCCGATGGTGAATTTAAAAGCGTGGATGAATTCGATTATAAAGATTATCCAAACCTCAAAAAATTCGTAGATTACGAAATCTCGGGCACGAGGGCCGTGAAGCAGATTCCGCCCCACGTGGAATTGATGCAGAAATTGGAGCTTGCGGACTACGAGCCCGGCAGCGACTCGGGAAACATGCGCTACTACCCCAAAGGCAAATTAATAAAATCACTCATAGAAGATTACGTGGAGTCTCGAGTTTTAGACTTCGGAGCCATGGAGGTGGAAACCCCGATAATGTACGATTTCAACCATCCTTCTCTGAAATCATATCTAAACCGATTTCCGGCTAGGCAGTATCAGGTTCTCAGCGGCAAGGACAAGTACTTTTTGAGATTTGCCGCGTGTTTCGGGCAGTTCCTGCTAATGCATGACGCAACCGTGTCCTACAGGCAATTACCCATCAGGGTTTACGAACTGGCAAAATACGCGTTCAGAAGAGAGCAGAAAGGAGAGCTCGTGGGATTGAGAAGATTGCGCGCGTTCACCATGCCCGACATGCACACCTTCGCAGCGGATATGGAGCAAGCCAAGGCGGATTTCAAGAGGCAGTACGAGATGGCAATACAGGTTCTGAAGGATTTCGGGTTGAACTTAGGAGACTATGAGGTGGCAATCAGGTTCACACGCAAGTTCTACGAAGAGAACAAAGAGTTCATAAGGTCACTGGTTGAACTGGTTAACAGGCCTGTTCTGATTCAGATGTGGGACGAGCGCTTTTTCTACTTTGTTCTCAAGTTCGAGTTCAACTTCGTAGACGCAATGAACAAGGCTGCCGCGCTGAGCACCGTGCAAATTGACGTGGAGAACGCCGAGCGTTACGGGATAACCTACTACGACGAGAAAGGCGATAAGAAATACCCGTACATTCTGCATTGTTCGCCCAGCGGCGCCGTGGAGCGCGTCATGTACGCGATGTTGGAGAAGGCAAGCATGGACTCGAAGAAGGGAATCAAACCCATGTTCCCAGTGTGGCTCTCTCCGGTGCAGGTGCGCATAATTCCCGTGAAAGACGAGTTCAAAGAATACGGAGACAAAATAATGACAAGCCTCGAAGATGAGAAGATAAGGGTCGATTTGGACGACAGGGATATGACCGTTTCCCGCAAGATAAGGGAAGCGGAGAGGGAGTGGATTCCGTACATAGTGGTGGTAGGAGAGAGAGAAGTGAAAGAGGGAAACATAACGGTGAGAATAAGGGGTGGCGATGTGAAAACAATGCTTGTTGAAGATCTCGCGAAGATAATAAAAGAAAAAACGAAGGATAAGCCATTCAGGAAACTCCCACTGCCCAAGTACCTGAGCATGAGACCGAAGTTCCGCTGAGTTTCACCACTCCAAACTCACTTTTCCTATATTTTTCAGCGCCTCTTTTATCAATTTTATTGTGTTGTTCACATCCTTCTTTGAAATGAGCTCAACGGGGGAGTGCATGTACCTCTCTGGAATGGATATTACCGCCGTGGCCACGCCGTCCCGGGCCAATTGAATTATGTCCGCGTCAGTACCTGACCATGAGGGATTTGCCTCGATTTGAAGCGGGATTTTCTTCTTTTTGGCCACTTCCAGTATATGCCGATAAACTTTTGGATTTGCCGTAGCCCCCACTCCGAGCACCGGGCCCTCTCCGATTTTTATTGGAACCTCCTCACATGAAACTCCGGGCATGGTGGCATGGGTCACGTCCGCCGCTATTCCAATATCCGGGGCGATTCCGAAGGAAGAAGTTCTTGCACCCTTTAATCCGATTTCCTCCTGAACGGTGGCCACGAAATAAAGTGTGGCATCGCTCTCCACCTTCTCCATAATTTTGAGAAGGATGTAAACTCCCACCCTGTCATCTAAGGAATTTGCAACTATCTTGTCCCCCAATTCCATATAGCGCGGCTCGAATGATCCAACATCTCCTATCTTAACGCT
>JALWEL010000002.1 GCA_027014065.1 DHVE2 group archaeon | reverse complement strand
GATGAACTGGAAATAGTAGAGATGGGAAGCAACGTGGTGAAAAACGGGATCTGGGTAGAAAGCGAAGAAGAGAGGTTTATGTTCAAGCACAGCATAATTCGGGAAGGAATCGTGAAAAAGCTCTCTGCGCTTAAGAAAAAGTACATGCATGGTAAAATAGCCGTAGAGATGGAGCGCATGTATGGGGAGTTGCGTTATCAGGACATCGCATACCATTACAAAAAGGCGGGCAAAGAAGACAAGGCATTTGAGTATTATATTAAAGCCGGGGAGCACGCGGAGAAGATATATGCCTACGAAAACGCCATAAAGATGTATCAGGAAGCGTTGAAATTAAAGAAGAACGCTAAAATTCTCGAAAAGTTGGGATACGCATATGCCATTTCCAGCAATTACGATTTAGCGCGCAGGTATTTCTGGGAAGCTCTGAAATTGGAAAGTGAGGAGGAAGAGAAAAAGAGGATTTACCGCTTGATCGCCAAGTCATTCGAATCGCAGGGGGATTTCAAAAAAGCGTTAAAGTATCTTAACGCTGCCTTGAAAATAGGAAATGAAAAGACTCCGGAAACTTCCAGGATTTTGGGTATGAAGGGCTGGGTTCTTATTCACGAGGGCGCCTACGAGGAAGCAAATGAGCTTTTGATTAAAGAGATGGAGATTGCCAAGGAGATAGGTGATAATGAGGGAATCGCAAATTCCCATGATCATTTAGGGATATTGTATTACAGGATGGGAAATTACTCCGATGCGGAAGAGCATCTCAAAAAATCTCTGGAATTGGCGCGGGAGATAGATGATAAGGTTTTGGAATGCGCGGTTCTCAATAATTTGGGCATAGTGAACGATGAAGTAGGGAACATAGAAAAGGCCATAGAATATTATAAGAAGAGCGCAAAGATAGCAGAGATGATAGGTGACAAATACACCTTGGGGGCCGTCTTAAATAACCTTGGGGTAGCGTATCAGGATATAGGGGATTTAGAGAAGGCTAAGCAAAACATACTATCCGCTATGGATATAGAGGAGGCTGTGGGTGATAAATATGGACTTGCGTTGAGCTATGACAACATAGGAAATATAAACAGGGAGATAGGAAATTACGAGATAGCGATTAGTTATCATCTGAAATCGATACAGATAGGAAAAGATATTGAGAGTGAGAGCATAGTTGTAGAGAGCATGGTCAGTCTATCGGAAGATTATTTCACAATGGGAGATTACAAAGAGGCTAAGAAGCATGCTATGAAGGCGATGGAGTTAGCGGAGAAGATTCACTCAAAACCATTCATCAGGGCGGCCAACAGGGTAATAGCTAAGATTTACAGGGAGATGGGTGATTATGAGACATCATACAATTACTTCCTTCTCTCTCTGCCCCCGGAGAAAGAGGAAAGTGTAGAGCTTGGAATCACGTGCTACGAGCTTGCGGAGCTCTACAAAAAAATGAAAAAGGAAGGGAATGAGAAGGAATGCTTGAAAAAGGCACTTGGCATTTTTCAAAAGATGGGACTTAAAAAGTGGGCTGAAGAGGTAAGGAGTGCTATGAGAAGCATGGGCGAAAGATAAATTAATATGTTCTTCATAATCCCCCTGAAGCGGGGGTTGTCGAGCATGGCCAAAGGCGCCGGCTTGAGGGGCCGGTCCCGTAGGGGTTCCTGGGTTCAAATCCCAGCCCCCGCATCCATTCTGGTTTTTAAGGGTTTACTCGTAAATTTCCTGAATCTATGTCCCCCTCCCACAGCACCAAGCCCCTTTTTATTTTTCTTAATAAGAAAAAGTACCACTAACCTGCATAGCAAGGGCGTGCTCGCATATTTCAATGCTCGGTTATCTCAAAGAATTTTTAAAAATAGGGAAAGGTTTAGAAAGGGAAAATGAGTAATTCCAATAGATTTGCAAACTATCCCTGTTTTGCATGGCGAAGCGTAGGTGCCCCTTCTTTTTGAATGAAAAAATGAAGAAGTTATTTAACTATGAAGTAAACTCCTCCATAGTCCTGCTTTAGAAGTTCCTGTATCTTCGAGACTATCTTTTCTTTTATTCTCTCGCCAATCCACGGCGCCGAGAGATCGATCATTATGACGGGTTTGTAGACCTGCTCTACCATTGATGTTATTATGAATATCAGCATATCTCTGTGCTCTGCGAGCTCCGGATTCAATCGATCTTTTCCTAATTCTCGCGTAAACTGGAATACTGGTGTGGTCTTCAATCCGTACTTCTCTTTGAACTCATCGGGGTCCTCTGGAATGAACGCTAAACAAGTGTGAGCCGATTTTGCCAGGAGCGCAAATTTGTGGTAAGCCTCCTCTTTTGGCATCTCGTGTATTCCCTGCTCTGGGAGTTCTACGTTTTCCACTTTCTCTTCAACAGAAGGCGCAACTAAGAACATTCTGTACTTCATAATGGTGTATATTACGAACATTCCGAATATGGAGAACGAAAGAGTAGTTAGCGGGTAGCTGTCTTTGTTCATGGCTGCTGGAATCACGTATGTGAACACTATGAGGAAGAACATGATCAGAAATCCCACAATTGTGATGATAATCTGGTTCCTTATGAGACGCATTTCGATGCCGCGGGCCTTGAGGGCCAATATGGTAACCATGATTAGCGCTGCTAAGAACAACCACGCGGTGAATAAGGCGTGAATTAGCCCGGAGTGGAGACCCCAGAGGGTTATTCCAAATGCTTTGTATTCTATTTGTTTTATAACTATATCTCCCAACCAGCTATTGAAGGGAACCAATGCAATTCCAATTAGAGAAAACCCGTAAACGGTGTAGAGTATGGCTTTTCTTAGGCTGCTCTTCATTTTTAGGCGATAGGGGTAATCTATCGAAAAATGTATCACACCCGCAGGAGTGAGGAAAACACCGACGCAAAGGGTTAACATACCTATATACGCGAGTAATTTATCGTCTGGTGGAGGTCCGGCAACTCTCTCAATGAGTTCGCCCAAGCTCCAGATAAACACGCCTAAGAACATCACGAATGCTGCGAAGTTACCCGGCTTTCTAATTCCTGCTCTAAGCACCAGGTACACCAGTATACCCGAAATCACTGTACCCACTAATGAAATCCAGAACGCAAATGTTATCCACATAGCTATCTCCCATCCCGTATTATTTTCCACTTTAATAAATTTTTTCTTTTTTTGTTTTGTTGTGGATTTATCAAACCGCAATGTTTTTTATGTATGCATTTATTCCCTCTCCCAGCATCCCAATGGAGGATGGAATATGACCGAAAATAAAAATTTCAAAAGGAAAGCCACAGTGAAAATCTTGGAGGACAGGTGCAAGGGCTGTTGGTACTGCGTTAATTACTGCCCTACGAAGGTTCTTGTAGTGTCTGAAAAATTGAATGCAAAGGGTTATCATCCCCCGGAGTTCCGGGAAGATGAGGAGCATGTTTGCATAGCGTGCCACCTGTGCGAGTTGTACTGCCCTGATTTTGCAATAGTGGTGGAGGAATTGAAATGAGCGAGAAACATCTTAAAGAGGGTTATTATTTTTGGAGCGGAGACGTGGCGGCGGCGGAAGGAGCCATAGCAGCGGGCTGCAGGTTCTACGCTGGATACCCTATCACGCCCAGCAGCGAGATTGCTGAGCAGATGGCTCTTAGACTGCCTCAGGTTGGCGGAAAGTTCATAGAGATGGAAGATGAAATAGGATCGATTGCAGCTATAATAGGCGCTTCTTGGACAGGAAAAAGGGTGATGACTGCCACCTCCGGACCTGGAATTTCCCTTATGAACGAGAACATTGGACTTGCGGTAATGACAGAAGTTCCAGTTGTGATCGTGAACGCGATGCGCGGAGCACCATCTACCGGGCTCCCCACGCTCATAGGTCAAGGGGATCTTATGCAGGCTAGGTACGGCTCCCACGGTAGTTATCAAATTATTTCTTTGTATCCAAATAGCATTCAGGAGACCTTCGACCTCATGTTCGACGCATTCAACTACGCAGAGAAATACCGGGTGCCTGTTATGTACCTTTTGGATGGACTTCTTGCCCATATGTACGAGAGGGTTTATGTGCCACCCAAGGAAGAATGGGACAAGAAGATAATATGGAGGAAGAGAGCGAAGGAAGGCTTCCTACCTTATCAGCCCGAAGAGGATCTTGTTCCCCCGATGCCATTAATTGGCGAGGGCTATAAGATCCATGCCACTGGATTAACTCATGATGAGAGGGGGTATCCCAATCTAACCCCGCAAGCGCAGGAGAAGTTAGTAAGGAGATTGAACGAGAAAATACTGAAACACGAGGAGGAGATTTGGAAGGTTGAAGAGTTCATGACGGAGGATGCCGATCTAATCATTGTGACTTTCGGTGGTGAGTCGAGAGCGGTAAAAAGCGCGGTAATACGGGGAAGAAAGGAAGGATACAAGGTTGGTATGCTTCGCCTAATCACCATTTGGCCGTTCCCCCACAAGTTCATAGAGAAGTACAGCGCCGATTTCATGGTTGCGGAGCTAAATTACGGGCAGATTTACCACAAAGTGAGAGAATACGCAGGGAACAAGGTATATAAGTTGAACAAGATGGGCGGAGAGATACATACGCCCGATGAAATTCTCAGAAAGATAAGGGAGGTGATGGCATGAGCCTCATGGAAGAACTTCGAATGAATGAAGAGAACTTACTCAGGACGGAAAGATTACCTCACGTTTGGTGCCCGGGGTGCGGAATAGGCATCGTGCTGAACGCATTTCTCAGGGCGGTAATGAGAAGGAAAATTGACCCAAATAAACTGGTGGTTGTATCGGGAATAGGTTGCACCGGAAGGGCCGCAGGATACGTGAATGTGGATTCATTTCACACCACCCATGGCAGGGGCATACCTTTTGCCGTGGGTATAAAATTCGCTAGACCTGATTTGAACGTTGTGGTTTTCAGCGGAGACGGAGATCTCTTCGCCATCGGTGGCAATCATTTCGTAAACGCTGCTAGGAGAAATCATGACCTTCTGATAATTGCCGTGAACAACTTCACCTACGGGATGACCGGGGGACAGCACGGGCCAACGACGCCAACTGGAGCATACACAACGACCACGCCATATGGTAATCCGGATAGGCCTTTCAATATACCCCATTTGGCAATATCATTAGGTGCTCCCTACGTGGCGAGATGGACCACGTACCATGTGAATCAGTTGCAAAACAGCATTTACAAAGCCCTCGGAATGAAGGGGTTCCGTGTAATTGAAATAATATCACAATGTCCAACGGTTTACGGAAGGAGAAACACAATGAGAACTCCACTTTCCATGATGGAGTATTTCCAGAAGAACTCCATCATTAAGAACGATGCCTCTTTCGAGGAGCTGGAGATAAAGTATAAAGGGAGGATAGTAGTTGGAGAATTCAGAAACGTGCAGGGCATTCCAACATATGAGGAAAGATACGAAGATATCATAAGGAGGGCTCAAAATGAAAGTTGAAGTCAAATTCGGTGGATTGGGCGGACAGGGCATAATCACTATGGGATTCATATTGGCAAATGCTGCGGCCCTTTATGATGAAAAGGAAGCAGTATTTACACAGGATTACAGCGCAGAGGCCCGAGGGGGTGCCAGTACAAGTGAGGTCATAATATCCGACGAGAGAATCGATTATCCCCACGTGCAGAAAGCAGATTACTTAGTGGTCATGAGTATGAGTGCGTACAGGGATTACGTTCACAAGCTTAAAGAAGATGGAGTGCTCATTGTGGATAGCGATCTTGTAAAGCTTCCAGATGAGAAGAGGAAAGTTTACGGAATTCCAGCAACGAAGTTAGCCGAAGAGCTTGGAAATCCTATTGTGGCCAATATCATAATGCTGGGTTTCTTCGCTGGAGTTACGAAGATAATTAATCCCGATGCACTTATGACTGCAATCAAGGACAGGGTACCTAAGAGATTCTGGGAGCTCAACGAAAAGGCCTTCGCAACGGGATTGGAATACGC
>JALWEL010000001.1 GCA_027014065.1 DHVE2 group archaeon | reverse complement strand
GTTCAAAACCCCCGTGAAGTTCAGCACGATAGATGAGGCTCTAGAGTTCATAGGGAAAAGGGTGAAGGTGAAAGAGTGGATAAAAAAGAGCAAAATAGTATACGAGATGAAACATCAGAAAAAGATAGATGATTTTCTCTGATTCACTCCCAGACCATCACATACTTGCAATCTTCCTCGTTATCGGGTTCAACGGGCGTGACCTTGCCCTTGGTTTTGGTAACTTCTAATATGCCCTGAAGTGCACCTTCCCACGCGAGGCACGATGGTTCAGGATGCTTTGCGTTTTTTATGGTTATGGTTGCTTTATTATCTCCCTCTTCTATTATGAACTCTCCGTAATTGAACAGCGTTTTGTATGTGTCCCTGGCCCTCCTTATGAACTTTTCCACACTCATAAGTGACGCAACTATGTAAGTGAACACACCCAAATCCGTGCTGGCATACCTCCCTGCTTCCACAACGTATTTCTCTCCCTTATTTTCTTTTATCCACATCAGCACACTGGTAGCCATCTCCGCGGGAATCCACTCTCCATCCTTTGGATTTACATCCATTCCCACATACTTCAAAGCTTCCTTAACTCCCTCAATACCCCACTTTCGCTTGACAAATCTTAGATAACCATTCATCACTGCCCCTTTCACCATTTTCTTATCTGGCATAAGGGAGGAATATAAAAAAAGTATAAAAATTTATCTTTTAAAATTTTCTTGAAGCTTATCAAAAAGCCTCCCAGCACCATCCCGCAGAACGTCCACCACGGGCATGCCCAATTTTTCTTCCATTATATTTCGGTATTTTTCGTATTCTTCATCGCTCATTTTCTCGCCATCAACTGCGATGCCCACAACCTTTCCTCCCGATACTTTCTCAGCTAAGCGTTCGTAGGTTTCTATTTGCCATTCCAAATTTGGTATTTTGAATCCCGGGTAGTCGTGATGCTCCTTCCTCTTGGGATCATGCGCTAAAATTATCTTCTTTGGGTAAGAGCCATGTAGAATCGCAAGAGTGACTCCGCTGTACGCCGGATGGGTCAACGCCCCCTGGCCCTCCACGAAAACTATTTCTTTATTTTTGGCCACATTAACCACGAGTTCTTCCATCGCTCCAGCCATGAAATCACCGGGAATCCGATCGAGCACATAACCTGCATCGGCGCCGACCATTATCCCCGTCTGGCCGGTGGCCACGAATCCCGCATTCACACCCCTTCTCCTCGCCTCATTTGTCAGTTCTACGGCAGTGATCATCTTTCCAACGCTGCAATCGGTTCCTGCGATGAGAACTGAATTAACTCCCCTTCCTGAGCCGTCCGCAACCCTGAGGGTTTCGGGAGGTTTGCGCACGTCCCAAATCTCCGCCCCGCTTATCTCTGCGATTTTTTTAAACTCACTATCCTCGCTCAGAAAATCATGAAGTCCTGAGATCACCTTCTTTCCATGCTCCAAAGCGTATTTTATCTCATCTCTCCACGCATCTGGCAATTTTCCACCTATCGGTGCAACACCGATTATCAGGGCATCGTAGTCATCTTTTATCTCCTCAATGTTGGAATATATCCTCACGTGCCTTCGGCCGGGGAAAAATTCATCCGCATATCTTCCGCTCAATGTTCTATCGATTATGCCCACTATTTCGTGAGATGAGTAAAAATACACGCCCCTCGCCGTTTTTCCGCCCATCTTGGTGAATTTCTCATGTGCAAGGAGAACAACGCGCATATACCTACATGGTACCTTTCACCTTAAAAATTCCGCACAATTGGAAAAATTATATATCATCGAGGGCATGCGGCATCATGGACGAGGCGATGAAGGTCACGGAGGCTGTGCTTTTTTCAACGGACAAGCCCATGCGCGTGGGTGAGATTGCCAAGCTCTCGGGGTTAAAGTCCGAAGAGATCAGCAAAGCGATGAAAAAACTGATAAAAGAATACGAGAAGAGGGACGGAGCGATAGAAATCGTTAGAATTGGGAACAAGTACGTGATGCAGCTAAAAGACGAATACGTGCAATACGGGTACAAGGTGGGAAAAAAGGAGATGTCCCAGGACCTTCTCAAGACACTGGCGGTGATAGCGTATTACCAGCCCATATCAAAGAGAAAACTGAGGGAGATGCTGGGCACCAAAGTATACCCCCATGTGGACGAGCTGAAAAAGAGAGGCTTCGTTTACGGGAAGAAATCAGGAAAAACGGAGATTTTGAGAACCACCAAAAAATTCAACGAATATTTCGGAATCGACGCATCCAAGCCGGAAGAGGTGAAGAAATTTTTCGAAAAATCAGGAGGTGAGAAAGATGAATAAAGTTCTGCTTATCGGTTCAGGAGGGAGAGAACATGCAATAGCTAAAGCCCTCAAAGAAGGAGGAGCGAAGATATACACGGTGATGAAGCACAAGAACCCGGGAATAGCGAGGCTCTCGGAGGATTACATAATCGGAGATCATAATTCCGTGAGCTACGTGAAGAACCTCGATTGGGTTAAGTTCAGAAAGGTTGATTTTGCGTTCATTGGCCCCGAGGACCCGCTGATAAAAGGCATGGCAGACATGCTGGAAGAACAAGGAATTCCCGTGGTGGGTCCGAAGAAAAACGCGGCAATAATAGAGGGTTCCAAAGAATTCATGCGCGATTTAATGAAGAAACATGGAATTGAGGGTTTCGTCGACTATTACGTTTTCACCGACGCAAATAGGGTTGAAGAATTTCTTAGAGATTATGAGAAGCCCTTCGTGATTAAGCCAGTTGGTGTCACCGGGGGCAAGGGTGTGTGGGTCATGGGAGATCATTTCCACACCAAAGAAGAGGGAATAGCATATGCGAAGAAAGTAATAGAAGAAAAAATAGGCGGAGAGGGCAAGGTGATAATCGAAGAAAAATTAGAGGGAGAGGAATTCACCCTGCAGATTTTCACGGATGGAAAGAATTTGAAAGGAATGCCCCTCGTGCAAGATTTCAAGAGAGCATACGAAGGAGACAAGGGACCGAACACGGGTGGAATGGGCTCATACAGCATGGAGAATCATCTCCTTCCATTCATGGACGACAAGGACTACGCGAAGGCCATGAAAATACTGGAAGACATAGTAGCGGCTATGCGGAGGGAGGGAAGAATATACAAGGGAGTGCTCTACGGGCAGTTCATGCTCACCGCCGAGGGACCCAAGGTAATCGAAATCAACTGCCGCTTTGGAGATCCCGAGGCGATGAACGTTCTATCTATACTCAAAAGCAATCTGGTGGATATATCATGGAGTATTATAGAGGGAAAACTGAAAGAGAAAATCGAATTCGAAAACGTAGCAACCGTCGTGAAGTACGTTGTTCCCGAAGGTTACGGCACGAAACCGCTGAAGGGCGAAGTGATTAAAATAAGAGAAGATAAAATAAGAGAAAAAGGAGCATTACTTTATTATGCCTCCGTGGACGAAAAAGATGGAAAAATATACACCACTACATCTCGCTCGCTGGCAGTGGTGGGAATGGGAGAAAATCTGGAAAAGGCTGAGAGAATCGCAGAGGATGCGTTGCAGTTTATCGAAGGAAGGGTGTTCTCTAGGCATGATATTGCGAAAAGATCCATGATTCAGAGGAAAATCGAGAAGATGAAGAAACTGAGAGAAATATAATAGTTTCAAATGCAAAATTTAAATACGTGTGAAATCTTAACCTTTCTATGCGAGCGATGGGTAGATTTGGAAGTTTAGCAATCTTTGTGATTGCAGTGGTTTTGCTTTCGGGATTTTTCGTTCCGAGGGCATACGCAACGAACGCAAGCAGCGAACATTTTGGAGAAATAAACGGAATAACAATGAAATACCACTATCTGACTGCTGAGGAAATGAATTACTTGAAAAAGCACGTGGGTGTGTTTGACCCGAATAAAAATTACAATAAAATTGTGGATGGCCACGGCACAGGGTTGGCACCTCCCAGCGACAAGGATTGGAATGGAATGATGGATAAATTGAAGGTGACCGATGGGGCCATGGTAAGTACCAGGGCTCTACCAATGAAGGTTGATCTCTCAAAGACCAAGTACTTCCCACCAATAGGTAACCAAGGACAGCAGGGCTCATGCGCAGCTTGGGCCGTGACCTACTATGAAGACACATACATAGAAGCGAAGGACAACAACTGGAATGCCTCGTCTGGTAACAGAACATACCTAATGAGCCCCGCTTGGACATACAACAAAATTAACAATGGTGTGGATCAAGGATCAACATTCACCGATAACGCGGAAGTTATTAAAAACTGGGGAGCAGCAAGCATAGCAACGATGCCGTATTTTGATTCCTCACTCACAAGCTGGGGAAGTACCGCCGCAATGCGCGAGGCCCCGCTTCACAGGATCAAAGATTACTCTTTCATAGAGAACAACGGTTCTCTTATAAATACAATAAAAAGCCTCATAAATCAGGGCATACCCGTCACTTTCGGCATTGACGCAGACATTTATGACGACGCATTTAAAGATGGAAATTACATAATATCCTCCAGCGAATACTCAAAGAACCTCACACCCAACCACGGCCAGACAATCATAGGATACGATGACACAGTCACCGATGATGGTGATGTGGGAGCATTCAAAATTGCGAATTCCTGGGGTTCTTCGTGGGGGGATCATGGATTCTATTGGGTAACATACAAAGCATTCAAAGATGAAGTGGATTACAACGACCAAGGCTTCCCCATGTACCTCATTGACGAGCCCCATTATCAACCCACGACCCTCGCAATACTGGAATTCAACCATCCGCCGGAATGGGACGTAAACATAAGCTTCACAGTGGGTACAAACACAAAGCCTCTTTATTACGGGAAGGAGCTTCCAAAAGTACACGCCAAGATGCCAAAATACATCGCTTATGATATCTCAGACATAGTTCCCCAAAACATAGGTTCGAGCCTCACCGTAAACATCAATATAACCAGTAGCGAGGATAAAAATGCCACAATCGACAAAGTATACTTAGAGAGATACACTGGAGCATGGGGGTATATACCGGGATTCCCATCTCAGCTTTCGCAAAACCTTATTACCTCGGCATCCACTCTTCCATTCAACAAGGATGTGAGCTTCAATATTTACCCGTTTTCCGATTTCAATAGCGCGATAGATAGTAATGCCCTAAACTTGACCATACCCCAGTACAATCCCCTACATTCCCACTGGGTAAGTCAGCCCTACGTTCACATGAAAGGAAACAGCGCTATGCAAACTGTACCCGTGGGCGACAACGGTAGATGCGTGCTGAAGGCCACCGTGTACGGTCCCGGACTTCTAACGTTCAGCTGGAAGGTATCTTCCGAGGAGAATCATGATATCCTTTACTTCTACGTGGAAAATAAGAGTATCGCAAACATCAGCGGAGAGAGGGATTGGAGCACCGTATCCGCATTAATAGGGGGCGGTGTGCATAACCTCACATGGGTTTATCAGAAAGATGGAACTGGATCAGCGGGGCAGGATATGGCATGGCTCGACAACGTGGTATGGGAGAAGAGAAACGACAAAGTACCCTCTGCACCAACTAATCCGAAAGCGGTCTTTGGAAATAACTATGTGAATATAACATGGGGCGCACCCGTCAGCAACGGGGGAGCTGATATCTGGGGCTACACCATATACAGAGGAATAAACGGAACCAACTACTCCCGCATTGGCCACGTGGACAACAAAACGTTCTACTTTAACGACACAACAGCTAAGAACGGTGTGAATTACACATACTTCATAAGGGCGGAAAACTATGTGGGTCTCGGTAATAAGAGCGAGCTTGTAACGGGCGTACCCGGTATACCTGGGCCGGTGCTTAATCTGAAGGCAAAAGGCGGTAGCGGCGCGGTGACGCTCACATGGCACGCCCCGAGCTACAAAGGAGGTGCAGATATCACGGAGTACAAAATATACAGAAAAGAAGGAGACCAGTGGATTTTAGTAGGTACGGTAAGCGGTGATAAGACAAGCTTCGTTGACAAAACTGTGAAGAACAACCGCTTCTACGAGTACAGGGTCTCCGCTGTGAACAAATACGGAGAGGGACCCATGAGCGAGACGACCAAGGCTCAAACAGCTGATTTAGTGTTCGGCTCCACTTACATGAGTTACGCCGAGTTCTCAATGTACATAGGAATTATCGTCGTAATCATAGTGACAATAGTTTTAGCAGCAATAATGGCTAAAAAGAAAAAGGATAAAAAAGGAGAACAAGAAGAAGAGCAGGAAGAGTCGAACGAAGAAGAGAATGAGGAAGAGGAGTAAATCCTCCTCTCAATATATTTTTTCCAAATTTATGAATGTTTCATCCAACATTATGTCATGAAATTTTGCGTAATTCTCGTACTCCATCTTCAGCATGTTGTGGTGCTCCTCCTCCATCTGCGCCAGATAATCGAATATCATTCTCGTCTTGTCATCTGTGAATTTCTTCGCCGTTTGCCTGTAAAACTCCGCGCTTTCCCTCTCGAATCGCATGGCTTCTTCCAAAATGTACAAAATGCCCTTCAAAGCACCGCTTTTTTCGTACAGTTCCACTGGTAATATATCCATATCCGTTTTTTCGGGTATGCTTACTTCCTCACCGAATCTTTTCCGGTAAAAATCTTCTAAATAGAGAAGATGTTTTCTCTCCTCCTCCGCCAGATATTTCAAAGTCTCGTTCAGAAACGGAGATTTAATGGCTTTGCGAAGCGCTTCATACATTCTCTCGCTCTCCATCTCATTTTTTATCGCAGATATGAGCACATCTTTAATGTCATGCTTTGCAATATTGCCCATCTCCATAGCATCACCTCCGAATAAATAGCAAAGGGTTTTTTATTTAAATTTTTCCCCAGAGAAATGCACAAATGTCCAAAATATTTAAATATTAAATCGCATTTGAGTAAATTGGTGATTGATATGCCTAATAGAGATTGCACCGGCCCGGATGGAAGAGGTCCCAGAAGAAGAACCCCTGGAATGTTCGGAGGATTTTTCAGGGGAGGAAGAGGATACGCTGATTACCCATATCCTCAAAACGCAGTGTACAGAATGGGCCGAGGTGCGGGCAGGGGAGCAGGTAGAGGCCAAGGCGGTGTAAGAGGTAAAAGAATGGGAAATGGACGAGGAAGAAAAGGTAGAGGAAGAGGAGGGAACTGGTAAATGCCCCGCTACGGGAGCAGATATTTTTCCCCATACCGAAGAGTTTCGCCGTTCTGGATAATCGACTTATTGATTGATGTGGGCATCATTGCAATTCTAATTGCGCTATTCTTCATAGCCATGCCCTTTATTATTCTCCTTTTAATTCTCTTCGGTGGGAAATACGCATTACGATACTTCCCAAGAAGATATTATGGAAGATGGAGGTGACGAAAAATGTATGGATATTATGGCTACGGATTTAGATACGGAAGAGGCAGAGGACGCCGCTTTGGAAGAGGTAGAGGAATGGGATTCGGAAGAGGATTCGGCTACGGAGCCACGCTGGGTTATTGCCCGTGGACCGGCATGCCCAGAGGCTGGAGATGGAACTACCCATACGGCACGCCTTATGGAACTTATAATTACGGATACGGGTATTACTCTAAAAACTATCCCTCAGGGTATCCCGGCTATTCCCCAATGAACCCGCATGGATACACGTCCCAAGATGAAAAGACCATGCTGGAAAACGAGGAAAAAATGTTAGAAGAGAGATTGAAAGAAATCGAGAAAAGATTAAAAGAATTGAAAAGGTGAAAAATATGAGAGTGGCAATCACAGCAGATGCACCGGATGAAAACTCACCCATCTCGCCGGTGTTCGGCAGATGCGCATACTACGCGATATACGACACTTCAACGGATAAATTGGAATTCGTGCCAAACCCCGGCGGCATGGCCGCCCGAGGAGCAGGAGTGCAGGCGGGGCAGTTTCTATCGGAGCAAGGAGTAAGTACGCTTATAACAGCAGGTGTTGTGGGTCCAAACGCATCAATGGTTCTCAGCCAAGCAGGAATTCTGGTGATAAACGGATTTCAAGGCAGAATACGGGATGCGGTGGAAGCGGCAAAGAGCGGAAAATTAAGAGCCACATATCAGCAGCCACCGCAGTCTCCTCCGTACCAGCAATACTACCCTCCCCCGATGGAGATTCCACCGGAGGAAGAGATCAGAATGTTAGAAGAGGAGAAGATGAGAATCGAAGAGAGACTGGAGGAGATAAAAAAGAGGCTCAAAGAGCTGAAAAAATAATCTTTTACCATATTTTCATTTGTAATAATCACTGCATAAAATTTAAATAAATTCGCATCGCTTTCCTATCTATGAGGATTAGAACAGGGATCACCGGTTTCGATGATATTGTGCAAGGGGGCTTGATCCCCAACAGGGTGTACATCGTTGCAGGCCCGCCCGGCGCCGGAAAAACCACATTTGGAATCCATTTTTTAGTTCAAGGCGCTAAGGAAGGGGAGAGGGGGTTGTACGTTTCTCTCACGGAGGACCCGCGGAACATTATAGAGGACATGTCAACTTTCACCTTCAACATCAAAAGGTACACCTTAGGAGGATTGATTTTATTTGTTGATATGGGGCCCCTGAGCATCCAATACCTGAACGTGATAAAAAATAGGGATAAGATGAAAAGTACGTACGCGGAGGAAGTTTTCAAGAAGATAAGCGCGTTGGTGCAGATGAAAGGGGTAAAAAGAATAGTTATTGATTCCGTCCTCACGCTTAGATACGGAAGCGGAAAGGAAGATGAACAAAACAGGGAAATTGCGAGATTTTTCAGAAGCCTGAAGGATTTAAAAGCCACAACCCTTATTCTCTCAGAGATGACCGACCTATCCAATTACAGCCCGGAGCACTACATGGCGCATGGGGTGATTTTCCTTCACAACTTTCTAAATGGAAATACGATGACCAGAGCGCTACAGGTAATAAAGATGCGGGGTACTAAGCACGATTGCGATATGCACAAGATGGAAATAGGTGTTGATGGAATAAGAGTATTTCCCACGAAGGTGTGAGCTATGAGATGCCCTGTATGTGGTTCAAGAAATGTTACGAAGCTGAAAACCGGAAGCTATAAATGCAATGACTGCGGGTTCGTTTTTTATCCAGATCGGGAGGCAATAATAGACCTGAGAGATTTGATAGATGCGGAAGAATTGAGCGACGAGGAAATAGAGGTAATAGGAGAGAGAATAAAAACTGCCTCGGAGGACATGGGTAAAAGAGTATACGGGGAGAACGTACGCAATATTTTCAGGAAGGATGTGACCATGGAAGATATAGTAAGTAGATATGAGGAAGAAGAGCATCTTTACGGGGTTTTTATAGATTTCAAAGACGACATAAGCGGAACCCTGCTGATAATTATTCCAGAGTCGGATATTGGGGTAATTCTCTCAAAATACGATGGCGGTGTGATTCAATCCCTGCAGCAACTTGCTAAAGAAGCCTTCGAAGAGTTCAGAAATAACCTCTCATGGAATGCAGAGATAACGGGAATAGATATTGCGTACGACAACATATCATCCATGCTGAATTTTCTCACCTCCGAAATTGGAAGAAACAAAACGGTGCTTATGCTTAACTACCAGTTCATATCCCAGGACAAATGGAGAGGTGACATGATTTTTGTGCCTTCAAAAAATAGTTTAGGGATGCTTAGAAGAATAATTTAATCCTTCCAACATCTCTTTGATTTCTCTGTCGTATATCTTTATCCAGGTCCTTCTTATGGGTATCATAGTTCTTCATCCCCATTTTCTTATTTAAAAAAAACGAGGTGAAAATCTCGAGAGATTATCATCTCTGATTTTTTCTCAAAAACTTTGGAAGGTGGAAAAATTTAGGTTCCCTCTTGGGTATGGCAATGGCTTCCAATCCACGAACGGGATGATGTCTCTCTTTCACAACCACCTTTTTCTCCTGAACCAGATCCTGACTCTTCTTTCTCTCTCCGTCCACTTTTCCGCGCTCGTACGCCTTCTTCATTTCTTCCTTGATTCCATACTCATCCCCTATTTTTTCTAATTCTTCCCTCTTCTTCCTGACCCAGCCCACTGCTTCGTAATGCTTGTAGTATCCGACCTCATAACCTAACAAATACGCCTCCTTCAATAGCTCCTTTTTTTCCTCCTTGCTCTTTTTCTTGCGGAACATTTTCACACCTCAGTATATCTGAACGTACCTATTTAACATTATTGCTGGTATTCTTATCTCCTTGTAAATGGGTATTCCATCGCCGGGTATGATCTTCATCTGGATTGTAGTTTGCGGAGTGAGCGTAAGACCAACTTTGCCGGCGTTGATGTACATCTTCACCACCGCTCCTTCATCTAAAATATAGCTCTGCATGAACTCCCCCGTGGGGTCGTTTATGACCTCCATTCCATAGTGTGTGGAATCGCTAGCGTTCACACCGAATCCGCTGGAATTCAATTTGAGTGATGCGTCTATCTTCCCATCGGTCAATTCCACGATAACTGTGTTGAAATCCACAGGCTTGGATCCAGGTCCCAATGCGAGTTTGATTTCCAACACCTGTATTGAGCTCTGCGGATATATTAATTCACAGTAATTGCTGGCGTTATCAACTGCAACCACAGCGTAATAGTACATCTGATACGGCGTGAATTTGTAGTCTACAAAATGCGTTTCTTTAACGAAAGCATAGGGCTTGCTGTTGAAAAGCTCTGGCGTGGTAAGGGCGAGATAATCCACACTCCTGTAGATGTAATAACCTTTTATACCGCTCTTGTTGTCGCTCGCAGGAATCCAATTAAGCACGATAGAATACTGCCCCGTTTCCGCGTGGAGACCCCTGATACCCGTGGGTCTTTCGTCATCTACCGCGCTCACTGATACGTGATCCGAGGATGCGGTGTACAGGGCAGAATTCCCAGCCCAGTCCTCGCCAAGTATGGCGTAGTACCATGTGCCATTGGAGGGAGGGTAATCCATATAACTCCACGTCTCGTTATTAACTGTGGCGATTAGGGTGGTGTTATTTAGATTCGAACTGGTGATCGGTTCATTTGAGCGGTAAATCTTCTGGTCCTTTATTCCGCTCCCGCTGTCCGAGGCATGCCAAGAGATTAAAACGCCATATCCAGATTCCTTTATATCGTCGATGTTACCCGTTGGCGCATTCGTATCTTTTGTTCCGGAGGATATGGTTATCGTTTGATTGATCGCCTCATAAAGCTTCTCGTTGCCCGCTCGATCATACCCAATTATGGCATAGCCGTAAGTGTTGCCGGAATCAACTGTGTAATCTATGAATTCTCTATTGTCCCCAAAATTATCGGTTAGAACTGCAACCACCTTCCCCGTTATTTTCACGTAATTTATATCGTGAAGAACATAATTCAAAGTGGAATAATCTCCCTCTACCCTGTAAATAACCTCTCTCGCCATTCCTGTGCCTTTGTCAACTGCGGAATCCCACACTATCATTACACCCAGTGGATTTGTGGAATAAAGGGTAACGTTCCTTATTAAACCCCCAGTTGGAGGGTCTCTATCTATCTGTATTGGAGCTTTAACAGAGATTATATTAGAATCCAAGCCGTTAACATCTCTATCCCCCAATATATTGAGAATTCGCACTGAGCTGGTAATCTGAGATATGGCATCCGATGCAACCTTTTCACCCTGCTCTCTGAGGGTTACTCCAACGTAGATTATTAGAGATGAGGCTATGGCAGCCACTATTATTATTGCTATAAAGAGAATCAGGGTAGCGATGCCTATGTCTCCTTCTTCCTCCTTCGCGTATATCTTTTTCATAGTTTCACATCCCCGAATTTCTTATATAAAGAATTACATGTGATTATCAGGGCATAAAATCAGAAGAGAAACGACAGCATTTGCAGAAAAAATGGCAAAAATTTATATCCATGATTGACATTATACGCATTAATGGACTTAGATGCAATGATTGAGATAGAGTTGAAAAAGAAGTTGGAAAAACTCATAGATGGCCTCAGCAGCACAATTGTAGAGCTGCACAAGAAGAGGCTGGGATTGTCAGGGAAATCTTTAAGTAAAGAAGAATATATCCTGCTGCTGAAAGAGATAAGGGAGTCCATTGAGAGGTTTGCGGGAAGCAAGATTGCCGATGAAATATATACAGACATGATAAATTTGGTAAATAAGGAGTATGCAGGGTGATGAAATATGGTAGAATATCTAAAAACATATGTTGAGGGCCTCGACGAGAAAATCGAGCACGGGATTCCTAAGGGACATGTGGTACTTGTATCTGGACCCACGGGAAGTATGAAATCCACACTAACTTACTACATGGCGTATAAATACCTGCAGAACATGAAAAAGGGAAACGTGGTTTACGTATCCTTGGAGCAGAGCAGGGAGAGCTTGATTAGGCAGATGGTAAGCTTAGGAATGGACATTGAAAAGCTTCCAAAAGGCACCGAATTCAACGTGTTTGACTGGGGTCTCGTAAGAAAGATGGTTAAAGAATCGGGAACCTATGAGAACGTTGACTGGATCAAGGCCATAGAAACACCAATCAGAGAATACGCCAAGGAGAAAAAAATCGATATTCTCATCCTTGACTCACTTCAGGCTCTTTATGCCATTGCGGAGATGGAAAACCCAAGGAATCAGCTGTTCTTCCTCTTCGAGACAATGAGGGAATTGGGAGCAACGTCCTTCATAATATCAGAAACCACGTACAACTCCATGAAATTCGGCAGCTACGACGTAGAGGGATTTCTGGCGGATGGTATAATCCACCTATCCATGGAACGCGTAGGGAGAACCCTTGGGAGATATATTTCCGTAATAAAAATGAGAGGCATAAAGCACAGCACCGACTACTATCCACTATTGGTTGATAGCCGTGGATTTAGGATAGTTTCTCACTGATTTTTTCTTCTAATCGTTATCTTTTTATATCATTGTGATGATTGTTGAGTATGGATTGTTCCGATTGCGTTGAGAGCATAGTTAAAGATTTGAAAAAGGCGCTGAAAAGCGATGATCTCAAGGGAGAAGTGGAAAAAATAATCAAAAAATACCACAAGAAGAAAAAGAGGGAGGTAAAAGGAGATTACTACGTGAAAGCTGGCGAGGCGTATTTGATACCGGAGGAAAGGGTAAATCTTTCATACAAAGTATTCAAGCAAATACTTAATAGAAACTACAGGGGGCTTTACATCACGAGAAACAAGCCTGAAAACCTTGAGTTTTATAACATTCTGGAAAACACGGTGTTTTACTGGATCAGCAGCATAAAAGGCGAGAATCGAGTGTCTCCCGTGGATTTGCCCAAAATGCTCTCCATCATAAAGGAATTTCTTAAGAAAGAGGGCAGGGGAGTTATAATGTTAGACGGCGCGGATTCATTGATAATCAACAACGGATTCAACAAGTTCCTGAAGTTTATACAGAACGCAAAGGATGCGGTGAGCGAGCATCACGGCATATTGCTGGTTCCAATAAACACAAAGACCATAGAGGACAGGGAAATGGCACTATTGGAGAATGAGTTGATGGAGATTTCAAAGAAAAAATAAGATTTTGAGAGCGAAAGGTTTATATTTCTAAAAACGATGTTTAATATATGTACACCCCCAAAAACATTTCAGACTTCCTTAAACAGAGGGGTTTCGTTCTTCTGATTAGGGGAAAGCCGGGTACGGGAAAGAGCACATTCTCCCTTGGATTGATGAAAAAATACAATATGGCTTACGTGGCTACGAGGAAAATAATTGAAAAGATAGATTTTGAGTACCCGTGGGTTGACAAAGATATGAAAAAAATGATGTTTGCGATCGAGGAAAAATACGATTATCACGAATCCGAGCAATTCGGGCAGATGTTCTATCTCCTTCCCGAAGCGCTACGCCATGTCCTGAACCTCTTCGAAGAGGGAAAAATAAATGGGATAATAATAGACAGCTGGCACGCAATAATAAGCGAGCTGAACATAAAGTCGATGGAAGAAAAAGAGAGGGAGAAAATATACGATCCCAACACCTTCTTCCTTAAACTTATAAAATTTGCCGATTCTGGAGTGAAGTTCGTAATAGTGAGGGAGGGAGATGAAGACGATGAATTATCGTATCTCTCCGATGGATTGCTTACATTCAACAGCAAAGTGGAAGACGGAAGGATATACAGGTGGTTCAAAATCGACAAGCTGCGGGGAGAGGAGATTGAGAAGCACAAGTACTTCTTCACGCTGAAAAACTCTAAGTTCAAATACTTAGAATCTGGAAGCTTCAAGCACCCCTCGCGAATCATAGGTTTTAAAAAGGAAGAACTTGGTAGGATATCCAGTGTTTACTTTGATGATATCTTTTCTCTTAAAAGGGGAGATACTCTGCTCTTCGATTTCGGCGAATACATACCCAAGAGATACAAAACAACAGCGCTAATGGGTATAATCTCCAATTTTTTAGTTGAAAACTCGAAAGTAATAATGATTCCGCCAAACGAGATGGACATGAGCGAACTGAAGTACGGAATATACATGTACGGCTTGGAGAGGTACTACGGAAACTTGGTGTATCTTTACGGGGAGAAAAACTTAGAAGAGTTTTCTAAAAAGGTGAATTTCTCCAAACCACAGGATGTCGTGGCAAGCGTAAGCGAAGAGCTGGCAACGTATGATGGGGAAATGCCCCCATTGGTGATAATTGGCTACGATAGGCTCTATAGCTATCTAACGGCAAAGGAGATGATGCACACCCTGTACAGAATTAAGGATGTGGTTAGAGAAAAATCTGGAATTTTGCTAATAACCGGGAACATATCAGATAAGGAGATAAAGAGGTTTGGCTCCAGCATATCAGATGTGTACCTCAAATTCAACAACCATGATGGATACATACTTATGTACGGAATACAGCCCTGGACAAGGGTATACGTGCTGGATTTGAAATATAAAGATTACCCGAGAATAGTTAAGAGGGTGATAGTATGAAGCGAGTGCTCCTCGTCGAAGATTCGGAAATGTTTTACCACCTCCTCAAAAAGATGCTAAAAGGAGTTGGTGTAGAATGGACCAGGCTCGGCGAGGAAGCCATCGAAAGATACAAGGAGAAAAAACCCGAACTGGTGATAATGGACGTTGTCCTTCCGGACATGAGCGGCATAGAGGCAATAAAGGAAATTAAAAAAATAGACAACAATGCGAAAATAATCGTGCTGAGCGGAATAGACCACGATGAAGTGGTTCAAGACGCGAAAAAGGCCGGTGCGACAGCGTACATATCAAAGAGTGCCGGCGTGAATTATCTGAGATCGAAAATATACGAAGAATTGGAGAATTAAAAGTTCTCGGCAGGGCAGGGACCCATGCAATCGAGGCAATGCACGCATAGTTCTTCCTTTATTTTTATTTTTTTCTCTTCATCCAGATAAAGCGCGTTTGTGGGGCATCTTCCTAGGCACACACCGCAGCCCACGCAGCCAATTGCCCTGAGAATCATCGATTTCGCCTCTTTCTCTTCATCTTCCCTCACTTCTAATTTCTCTTCGAATTTCCATGTTCCAGGTGGAAGCGCGAATAACATATTTTTTATCCTCTCTTCGTCCACATTTCTATCGATATTCACCCTTTTCCACGTATCTCCTTCGAATCTCACATGAGGATAATCGCGCCTCACCTTTTCGGTTCCGGCCCACCGGGGCGGTTTTCTCCACCGCCACGATGAATGAGCCCATTCCTCCGATATCCCGTGCTCCAGAGCAAATTGCCTCAGGTAATTTTCCCATCTTTCTAACCCTTTGAAATTCCCCTTAACAATTTCAAAATCCGCAAGGTCCGAAGATGGACAGAGATAGCACCCAATCCTCGTTAAACCGCGAGAATACCATAAGTTGAACGGGGCTTTTTTCCACAATATGTAGAGCCATACCTCAAGGGAGCTCCAGTTCTGAATTGGACTCGCTGACAATTGATTCGGAACCCATTCATTCTTCCACACTCTCCCTTTTTTCATCCTTTCTTCGCTCTCATAGCGCCTCTGACCAATCAAGGTGAGAAGCCCTTTCGGATAATTCTCTAAAATATACCTCGTAGTAGGTCCTAACTTTGTGACCTTGCAGCACCACCGGTAATCGCGAGCTGGAGGTCCAAAGACTTCGAGGGATTTCCAGAACGCATCTCCGGCACTTATTTTATCTATATTCAACCCGTATTTCTTCTCGATTTCATTCACGTATTCTATTGTCTCTGGCAATTCTATGCCCGTGTCCAAGAAAAATACATGAAAATCTAGCCCGCTCTCCATGGCTAAGAGCAAAGTGGCAAGGGAATCCTTCCCTCCGCTGAAAGAGACCGCTAAAGGTAAATCGTTCTCCCTGCTCACCTTCTTTATAAATTCCACCGCTTCGTTTTC
This sequence comes from DHVE2 group archaeon, assembly GCA_027014065.1. GTDB lineage: Archaea > Thermoplasmatota > Thermoplasmata > Thermoplasmatales > Aciduliprofundaceae > JAADDK01. Next base: position 2,606 of record JALWEL010000001.1, on the reverse strand, counting down.
TATTTTTTTCAAATGCTCCTCGTTGGCCTTAATCACTTCTTCGATTCCCGCTTTCTTCCCGAGCTTCAATTCCCCATACCCTGCGTAGCGAATTTTTACGGCAACTCCTCTTCTTTCTCTCTTCATCTCCTCCGAATTCATCTTGGCAATGCCCACGGCGAAGGCTCTGCCGCTGGGGTCTCTCACAATTATTTCATCGCCTTTCTCTATCCCATCGCTGCATTCCCTAACCCCGGGAACCATCAGATTTTTGCCAGAGAGAATTGGCTCTATCGCGCCTTCATCCGCAACCACAATTCCCTTCTTTGCGCAGGAATTAAGCAGGTACGCCCCCTCCAACCTGAGAGTGAAAATAAAGAAAAAAAGCTCGGGGTCGTAGCGTAGATTGCCTATAACATGACCGTCCACAATGACCTCGTCCATCCTGTCCCGATGCGGAACTCGATTGAAAAGAACGAGCCTATCATCTAAGGAGCAGCCGAATTGACGATTCAGCACCTCGTTTAGAATTTTCAAATCCCCTTCGAATCCTATCCTCACCTCTCCCGGTGGGGTGATTTTCACCTTTCTCCCGATAGAGCCGCAGGAATAGCAATACTCGCCCACCAACGGCACGTTGCAATTATCGCACCATCTGAACTTCACCTTTCCTAAGTAAACTGGTTTTCCCATTACTTTGCCGTAGGCAGTTCAATTACAAAAACACTTCCCCTTGGGTCATTTGATTCAACCCATATCTTCCCCTCGTGGAGCTTCACTATCCTCATCACTATGGACAACCCGAGGCCCGTGCCCCCGGGGCCGTAGCGCACAAAGGGCTCGAATATCCTCTTTCTGTTCTCTTCGCTTATGCCATACCCATCATCCTCCACCCTTACAATCACCTTGCCACGTTTCTTGTTCATTCTCACAACCACGTTGCTGGCCCCGTACTTAAACGCATTGTCTAAGAGATTCTGGAACAATTCTTTGAGCAAAATGGAGTACCCTATTACCTCCACATTTCTACCACGAACCTGAATCCTTGCCATTGGATACCTCTTCTTTATAAGTGCAACCATCTCTAAAATCAGTTTTTTCAACTCAATTTCGTCCACCCGGGCGTCAATCATACCTAAATCTAATTTAGAAAGAAGCTTCGCCTTGTCTATGATCTCTATCGCATTTCCCACGGCATTTTTTATCTCGTCCACATACTCCTGTTTCATCTCTTCCTTTATAAGTTCCGCGTACCCATTTATCACCGCAAGGGGCGTTTTCAGGTCATGGCTGACTATATGAAGCATTAATTCTTGAAGCTCTTTTGATTCTCGCAACTTCTTCTCATCTTCCCAGCCTTCTATAGCGAGAGCTAAATGGGATGCCACTATGTCCACAAGAAACCTATCGTAAGGGCTTATGGAATCCACCTTCTCACGCTCCACATCGATTATACCATATATTTTTTCGGATGTGGATATGGGGGTGACGTATTCGCATCTGGCTCCCTCTACTCCCTCAATGTATCTCTCTTCCTTCTTTGTATCCGGAATGTAGTACGGCCGGTTTTCTTTGACCGCCATCACCGATACTCCTTTATCGCCATTTAACGGTATCTCCACCATTCCCTTATAATTACCCACATAAACCACCGAAGAGATTACATCGCCCCTGACCTCGGCTATCCCCACGTGCTCGAATTTTAAATCATTATGCAACGTGTTGACCACGATGTCGAACATCTCCTCCTTGGTATTTACAGATTTCAATTTTTTAATCATCTCAGTTATCGCAAGCAACTTAGTTTCCCTTTCTTTTAGAGTTGTTATATCAACCATGCTTATCAAATCGGCTGGTTTGCCCGCGTAATCCACCTTTTTCCCTCGAATATACACCCACATGAGCTCATTTCCTTTACCGCGCACGGGAATAACATATTCCTCAGGCACAGGCTCTCCATTCATCCTTTTCCTGTATCGCTCAACCACCAGGGATTTTACCCCTTCGTCTAACAATATTGTAAAATGCTTGCCGATTATCTCATCTCGTTGATATCCGCTCAACTCCTCAAATGCCCTATTAACATACACGATTTTCTCATCCTGAATGATTATAACTATGTTGAGCATGCTCTCCAAAAGATTCCTGTATTTTTCACGCTCCTCCATCAATAATTTTTCGAAATTGAGCCTTGAGGTGATATCTCGAACAACCGTTAACGCATATTTCTCTTCACCTATTTTAAACACAGAATGCGAAATCTCAGCCTTAAAGACCTCCCCGCTCTTCTTTTTCATATTCTCAACAATCCGCCCTTCGAAAGATATGTTCTCCATGTTTTTTGCCCTCAAAATCAGGTGCTTGTACTTCTCCCCATCAGCCATGATGTAGTCATAAAATTTCTTGCCCAATATCTCATCTTTGGTGTAGCCAAATAGCTTCTCCGCCGCCCGGTTCCACCACACCACGTCCCCATCTTCCCTCGTTACCACAATCGCTTCCCCGCTGTACTCCCCTATCATTTGTAGCAGAACTTCCTCTTTTCTCCTGGCACGAAGGTCGTGAACGGTTATAACCGCATATGAGTGGTTGTCCTTTAAAAGATTCGCATAAATTTCCACGGGAAT